>CAZMBM010000001.1:0-43688 GCA_964564475.1 uncultured Flavobacteriaceae bacterium
AGAAGCAAAATAACAAGGCACATGACGATTCCCTCTAACCCCTGCAATAGACGATATGCCTACCAAATGACCATAGCCTTGGTCTTTAAACAAATTATACGCCAAATCATAAACTTTTGTAGTACCTAAGACATTTGTCATTATTGTATTGTACTCAATATCCCAGTCTAAGTTATAATTGGCACCCCCCACACCCGAGCTCGACACTATTAAATCTATTGTTTTGAGTTCATCAACAACTTCTTTAAAGAGAACATCAGTTGAAGTAACATCTGTGATGTCGTGTTGTTTGATAATATATTGACTGGGATTTTCGGCTTTTAAAGCTTCTAGTTTTTCTTTACGGCGGCCTGTAATTACTACTTTATAAGCATCGGCAATTAAAAGTTTGGCCAATTCTTTTCCGATGCCCGAAGTGGCACCGAATATTATTGCGTGTTTACTCATGTTTGATTATTTTATCTACTTTTGTGTGCATAAATATAAACAAATATGTTTACGAGTGGACAAATACTTTTTGGTGAAATTTTTGCAGTTTGTTTTGTGATTTTAATGATTATACTATACCGTAAAGATTTAAAAATACACAAACGTTATTATCCTAAAGTATGGCACGTTGGACTTACCTTGGTTTTAATAATTGTTCTCTTTACAATTCTTGTGTTTACGTTACACAAATAAGGTTTTAAAATACAAATTGGAACGTTGATGACGCCGATTGTGATGATTGGTACAGATTAATCAGTATAAATCTTAAGTTATCTGTGTTCTATTGAATAATAATTTATTATGTAAAAGTTAAAGTGTATTAGCCACAATTTTATACAGCTTGTCAGAAGGTCTGATTCTAAATTTTAGAGGTATGGTTACCGAATCGCCTTTAGAGGCTGAGGTGTTTTCTTTATCGTTTACAAAAAATTCATCAAGTACAAATTCTTCAACACCTGTGGTTGGTCCTGTAATTAATAGGGTATCACCTTGATTTAAATCGTAGGCTTCTATTTTAAACTCGCCAATATTGGCTTTAGGAAAATAGTGCACCCCTTTACCTATATAAACCTTTTTTTGTGTGGCTTTAGAACCAGGCCCATTACTCCATTCGCCTAATTTTTGGCCCAAGTAATAACCACTCCAAAAACCACGGTTATAGACCTTGTTGAGCTCGGTCATCCAATAATTTACTTTTTCTTTACTGTAGCTTCCATCGGTTACACTGTCAAGGGCTTCGCGATAGGCTTTTATAACTTTTGCAACATATTCGGGGGCACGGCCACGTCCTTCAATTTTTAAAACTTTAATACCGGCGTCATATATTTGATCTAAAAAATCAATGGTACACAAATCTTTTGGCGACATGATATACTCATTATCCAACTCTATTTCTATACCTGTTTCTTGATCTATAACAGTATATTTTTTGCGGCAATTTTGTTTACAAGCGCCGCGGTTGGCGCTAGAATTATAGGCATGCAAACTCATATAACACTTACCCGAAACAGCCATGCATAAGGCGCCATGACCAAATATTTCGACCTCAACTAACCGACCATTGGGGCCTTTAATTTGTTGTTTCTCTATCTGCTCTGTAATATTTTTAACCTGACGCAAACTCAGTTCCCTGCTCAACACCACCGTATCAGCAAACATGGCATAAAACTTTAATGTTTCTATGTTGGTGATGTTTATTTGAGTTGAAATATGTACTTCAATGCCCACCGCTCTGGCTACCGATATAACGGCCTGATCCATAGCAATAACGGCAGTTATTCCGGCTTCTTTAGCCTTTTTAATCAGCGTTTTAACGATGCTTAAATCATGGTCGTAAATAATAGTATTTAAGGTGAGGTAGGTTCTCACCTTTTTAGCTTTACAGCGGTCTGAAATCTCTTTTAAATCGTCTAAGGTAAAATTAATAGAAGCTCTGGCGCGCATATTG
This sequence comes from uncultured Flavobacteriaceae bacterium, assembly GCA_964564475.1. Classification (GTDB taxonomy): domain Bacteria; phylum Bacteroidota; class Bacteroidia; order Flavobacteriales; family Flavobacteriaceae; genus CG1-02-35-72. The sequence goes on from CAZMBM010000001.1 coordinate 1,937, forward strand.
AGCTGTTCTACACCAAAATAAATAGAATCGGCTCCATTATCTAAAGCCGCTTGAAGCGATTCGAAATTGCCCGCAGGCGCCATTAATTCTATTTTATGATTTAATGTCATTGTAAATTAAAAATTTCGGATAAAAGTGGGGGCAAATTTACAAATTTTTTAACGGCTTATTTTTTTTAAAATTATTTCTTTTAGTAAGCTGATTTTTAGCATCTTTGTAGCTTAATTGTTTACACATTAAAACAAGATGAAATTAGCAGTAGTAGGGGCTACCGGAATGGTAGGCAAGGTCATGTTACAAGTATTGGCAGAGCGTCAATTTAAAATTGATGAATTGCTTTTAGTGGCTTCAGAAAAGTCGGTCGGTAAACAAATTAATTTTAAGAACGAACCCCATACTGTTATCGGATTAGATGACGCCGTTGCAGCCAAACCCGATATTGCTATTTTTTCGGCCGGTGGCGGCACCTCATTAGCATGGGCACCAAAATTTGCCGAAGTAGGGACAACAGTTATCGACAATTCGTCGGCGTGGCGTATGGATGCAACTAAAAAACTGATTGTTCCTGAAATTAATGCTCAAGAATTAACGGCTTCAGACAAAATTATTGCCAATCCCAACTGCTCAACCATTCAGTTGGTTTTAGCCTTAGCGCCTTTACACAAAAAATATACAATCAAACGCTTTGTGGTCTCTACGTATCAATCAATTACCGGTACGGGGGTTAAGGCGGTCCAACAATTAGAAAATGAATATAAAGGGGAGAAAGGTGACATGGCCTATCATTATCCTATTCACAGGAATGCCATCCCCCATTGTGATGTTTTTGAAGACAACGGTTATACAAAAGAAGAAATGAAACTGGTAAATGAGCCTCACAAAATTTTGAACGATTACAGTATAGGCATTACAGCTACAGCTGTTAGAATTCCCGTTGTGGGTGGCCATAGCGAGAGTGTAAACGTGGCTTTTGAAAATGATTTTAATTTAAACGACATCCGTCAACTATTAAACCAAACCAACGGTGTGGTGGTACAAGACAATCCCGATACCAATACCTATCCTATGCCTATTTATGCCGAAGGTAAAAACGAGGTTTTTGTAGGACGTATTCGCAGGGACTTTTCGCAACCTAACACTTTAAATATGTGGATTGTGTCCGATAATCTTAGAAAAGGGGCGGCTACTAATGCTGCACAAATTGCCGAGTATTTAGTTGAAAACACTTTGGTATAATCTTTCAAAACCTTCTAAAATTAATTCATCATAGAAGGGATTGTCTTTTTTGTCGGGGGGACAACGCCTCTAAGCGTGACGACCTCCTGTATGTCGGGGTGGCAGCCCCGATACTTCGGGGGAACCTGCGACTTTCCCTATTTTGTCGGGGTGGCAGGATTCGAACCTGCGACCTCCTGCTCCCAAAGCAGGCGCGATAACCGGGCTACGCTACACCCCGAGAAACAGCCTTAACTGTAAATCTCAATAATTAAAATTCCAATCTCCAAAACTACCTTAAATTAAGTAGCCCGATAACGGGCGGAGTTTATCCCGCACTCAAGGCGGGGCTACACCCCGAATTGGCTATCTTTATTAACGGGTGCGAATATAATGTTTATAATAAACTTTGCAAGATTTTTATTAAAAAATATTATAGCTTATATATTATCTAAGTAATTTAATATCTTTATAAAAAATAATTAAAATAGCCATTGATTTAAACCATGTCAAATCACACTTATAAAGCCCATACCGTTATCATTGGCGGTGGTATATCCGGAATAACAACAGCAATTGAATTGCTTGACATGAATAAAAAAGTTCTTATTATTGAACGTGATTTAGAAGAAAATTTTGGCGGTTTGGCAAAGGAATCTTTTGGCGGTATGTTTTTTATAAATTCGCCTCAACAGCGTTTTTCTAAAATAAAAGACAGCATTAACCAGGCCAAAAAAGATTGGTTTTCCTACGCCGAATTTGACGATAATAATATTTGGGGTAAAAAATGGGCCAATGAATTTTTAGAATCAACACAGAAAATTTACGATTGGGTTCGCGCAAAAAAGGTCGGCTTTTTCCCTATCGTTCATTGGGTTGAACGCGGATTAGACCATCCCGGAAATTCTGTACCGCGATTTCATATGGTTTGGGGAACCGGTTTTGGCTTAATTGAAGCCATTATTAAACATCTTAAAAACCATCCTAATTATCAAAATCTAAACGTTTTATTTGAGCATAAAGCTGAAGATTTTATCATCGAGAATAATCAAATAATTGGTATTAATGGTATCGATGAGTCTAAGCAAAAACCTTTTGTCTGTCATGCAAATAATTTTGTGGTTGCTACGGGGGGCATCAATGGCTCTATGGAAAAAGTCAGACAACATTGGCATAAAGAATGGAAAACAGCTCCCAAAGTAATTCTTAATGGGTCGCATCAATTTTCTGATGGTGTTATTCATGATAAAGTCAATGCTATTGGTGGAAATATAACCAACTTAAATTTGATGTGGAACTATGCTGCCGGCATACCTCACCCCTATCCCAAACGAAAAAATCACGGGTTGAGTTTGGTTCCCCCAAAATCGGCATTATGGTTAAATTATAAAGGACAGCGCATGGGTCCTAGGCCTTTGGTAACATCATATGACACCAGATATTTGGTAACAAAAATATGCGAACAAGACAAACAGTATTCTTGGCAACTTTTAAATGAAAAAATAGCTTATAAGGAATTGGCGGTTTCCGGATCTGAATTTAATGAAGGCATCAAAAATAAGAATATACTATCATTTTTGTTTTCGGTTTTAAAGGGTAATAAGAAATTAATCAGAGCCTTAGAAAAAGATTCGCCTAACTATTTAGTTGCTTATAGCGTTGAAGAAATGGTTGAAAAAATGAATACTTTAACCGAAACAAATGATGTAACCGTTGAATCATTACAAGCCTCAATTGACAGTTATGATCAAAATTTTGAACGCGGAAACGATATTTGGAATGATGAGCAAATCAGGCTTATCAAACAAGCACGCGAATACAAAGGTGATAAAAAACGAACCCTAAAACCTCAAAAATTAAATCAAAAAAAAGCCTATCCGCTTATAGCGATAAGGGAATTTATCTTATCAAGAAAAAGCTTAGGTGGTATTCAAACCAATTTGAATTCGCAGGTATTAAAATCTGAAACCGACAAAAATGGAGACAATGCTTTCGACAATTTATATGCGGTTGGTGAGGCGGCCGGTTTTGGTGGTGGAGGCTCGCATGGTAAACGGGCTTTAGAAGGAACTTTTTTGGCGACTTGTATTTTTACAGCTCAAAAAGCAGCACATCATATTATTCACAAATAAAATAAGCAAAGTTTTAATCTGTTATAAAACACCAAAAAATAGACAAAAATCATGAAAAAAACAGGAGCACAATTAGCGGTTTACGCTTTAGAACAAATAGGTGTAAAATACACATTTGGCATTCCGGGAGTTCACAACATTGAGCTTTACGACGAGTTAAACAACTCTAAATTAATTGAACCTATTTTAGTTACACACGAAGGCGGCGCTTCTTTTATGGCTCTTGGTGTATCCTGTACTTCAAACAGTATTGGTACTTTAATGACAGTTCCTGCTGCCGGCACTACCAATGCTATGAGTGGTATTGGCGAAGCCTTTTTAGATGGTATTCCGATGTTGATTATTTCGGGTGGCACCCGTCAAGACAGTGGGCGTCATTATCAATTACACCAATTAAATCAAGAAAATTTAGTTAAAGAAATTACAAAAGCTTATTTTAAAATAAATTCACATAACAGTATAATACAAACAATTTATAAAGCTTATAATATTGCCATATCTGGTGAGCCCGGGCCGGTTTTTATTGAAATTCCAATGGAATTTCAGATGTTTAAAGGTGAATTTGAGGCACTTTTGCCCTATAGCAAACCTAACACGCAAGTCAATATTGATCAACACAAAATTACCGAAGCGGCAAACTTGCTTTTAAAAGCTAAAAATCCCGGTATTTATATTGGTTGGGGTGCTGCAAACGCCACTAAAGAGCTCGAAAAAATAGCTGGTATTTTAGGAGCTCCGGTTGCCACAACCCTTCAAGGAAAAGCCTCATTTCCGGCCTCACACGCCTTACATACCGGTTTTGGATTTGGCCCAAACGCAGTACCGGCATCGCAAAAGGCATTTAAAAATTGTGACGCTATGCTAGCTGTTGGCGTTCGCTTTTCTGAAATTGGTACCGGTAGTTATGGTGTAAAAGTGCCTGAAAATTTGATTCATATCGATATCAATCCAAATGTTTTTGATAAAAATTATCTCTCAAAAATAAATATTGAAGGCGATGCCAATCAAGTACTAGAACCTTTATTAAAAGCATTGAATAAAAATAAAACTGAAAAAGATTTCTCGGCTTTAGCCGATATGATTAAAATAGAAAAAGAAAAATATTCTAACGAGTGGAAAAAAAATACAAAAGCCGACAAGGTATCACCCGGCTTCTTTTTCGAAGCTTTAACAAAATATACAGATGACGATACCTACTTTTTGGTTGACGATGGCAAACACACCTATTTAGCAGCCGAATTGTTGCCTGTAAACAAATCGAAACACTTTATATCGCCAACAGATTTTAATTGTATGGGGTTTTGTGTGCCGGCGGCAATAGGAGCCAAATTTATGAATCAAAAAAACAAAGTTGTTGGCATAGTTGGCGACGGTGGATTTTTAATGACCGGCATGGAAATTTTAACAGCAAGTACTTATAAAAAAGGTGTTGTATATTTTGTTTTTCACGATGGTGAATTGGGTCAAATTTCACAATTTCAAAAAATTCCTTTTAAACGTAAAACGGCCTCGGTTATTGGAAATATAAATATTAAAGGTGTTGCTGATGCCTGTGGTGCCACATATTTTTTATTGCAAAACGATAAAAGTATCGAAAGCGTTATGACAAAAGCCTTTAAAGAATCAGAAAATAATATTCCTGTAATTGTTGATGTTTTAATTGATTATACCAAAAAAACATATATGACAAAAGGTGTTGTTAAAGTAAACCTAGCGCGTTTTAGCTTTAAAGAAAAAATGCGATTTATAGGAAGAGCCGTCAAACGTCATTTAACCGATTAAAACAAACCGCATCGTCTAGCGCACATCCACAAGGTAGAGCCAAAACAGGTTCTGATATAACCAATTTGGTATGTGATATTTATGGGGAAGTTTACAAACCAAATCAATTTATATTTATGACACCTCACTTTTACAACTTCAGCAAAAGTCAATCCTTACTTAGCTATTACACTTTTGACAAAATGGATTACTCATAAATAGTCTAAAAAGCTAATTTATATAATCTCGAAATAGCATTAGATAAATCGGCTATACTTAAATGCCGACTCTTTCTGACAGCTTCTTTACCGTCAAAAAAAACCAAAATTGTGGGTTCTACAAAAACATTATTTTTTGCAGCAATTTCAGGTAAAATATTTATATCAATAAAATAAAAAGGGATTTTAGGAAATTTATTTACCAACAAATTAACGACCTTTGGTTCTAAAGCCTCGCCAACAGCACAACTAAGTGTCGAAAAATAGAACAATACGCCTTTATTTTGTGCCTTTACTTCTTCAAAAGTCTCAAGACTTGAAATTGTTTTAAATCCCATATTATTAATAATTATACACCTATTAAAAAAAGTTATCTGTAAAGGTATTTTAAAACCGTAAAATAATCTAATTTTGTTATTCTAAAATTTAAAAGTATTACAATTATGTCAGATACTATCGAAAGAATAAAATGTCTTATTATAGGCTCGGGCCCTGCGGGTTATACAGCAGCCATTTATGCGGCACGTGCCGATTTACATCCGGTTATGTACACAGGTATGGAGCCCGGTGGACAATTAACCACTACCACCGAAGTAGATAATTTTCCCGGCTACCCTAACGGCGTTGACGGTACCGCTATGATGGAAGATTTAAAAAATCAAGCCGAGCGTTTTGAAACCGATGTCCGTTTTGGTATGGCGACTAAGGTAGAATTGTCTGACAAAGTAGGAGGCATTCACAAAGTAACCATAGACGATGATAAAGTTGTTGAAGCCGAAACCCTTATTATTGCTACCGGTGCTACCGCTAAATATTTAGGTTTAGAAAGTGAACAACGACTACGTGGCGGCGGGGTTTCTGCCTGTGCCACTTGTGACGGATTCTTTTACCGAGGCCAAGATGTTGCTCTGGTAGGCGCCGGCGATACCGCTGCCGAAGAAGCCACCTATTTGGCCAATATCTGTAAAAGTGTCACTATGTTTGTTCGTCGTGATGTAATGCGTGCTTCAAAAGCTATGCAAAAACGCGTTTTTAACACCCCAAATATAAAAGTTATGTACCATACCGAAATTGATGAAGTTTTGGGTAAAGATGTGGTAGAAGGCGTGCGTGTATTTAACAACCAAACACAAGAAAAAACAGATGTTAAAGTAACAGGCTTATTTGTAGCCATTGGTCATAAACCCAATACCGATATCTTTAAAGGACAATTAGATATGGACGATACTGCGTATTTAATAACCAAAGGCAAATCGTCTAAAACAAATAAACCGGGTGTGTTTGCGTGTGGCGATGTGCAAGATAAAGAATACCGCCAAGCGGTTACCGCTGCCGGAAGCGGCTGTATGGCTGCTCTTGATGCCGAACGTTATTTGGGAAGTTTACAATAAATCATTCCTTTTTTAAAATAAAGAAGCCACCTGTTTGTGGGTGGCTTCTTCTTTTAAAAAATAGGGTTTGGTTTTATTTAATCATCATCGTCGTTGTCTCTGTCTTTAAATATTCCCTTTCCGGTCTCCCCTTTTTCTGTAAATTTATTGGGAGTATCCGTTCTAATTTCTGAATGACGAATTTGACCGCCTAAATTACCTACCTGTGCAAATATGCCAAATGTTACAAGCGATACAATTAAGGTTATTAAAGTAATTGTTTTGGCAAACGAAAATTGTCTCAAAACAGCCATAAAGCTAACAGATGATAAGACTGCTAATAATCCCATCAATAAAATGGCTTTTTCGGCAAGTTCTTCATGGTTTTCTATAAGCCTTTCTGAAACACCTGCTAAATGTTCTACAGTTTCTTCAGAGTCTTCTCCGGTTAAATAAACAGGAATGCTTACTAAAGCCATTGAAAAAAAGGTTATTAGAGCCACCTTTATAAGGTCATTTCGTTTCGAAAAATGGCCATATGTTAAAATTCCTATTCCAATTATTGTACCCACAATTGGAAAATGGGTTAATATTAGATGAATATGTGTAGCATCCATAATTATATATTTTTATTGTTAATGATTTAATTTTTTCTAAGAGTATAGAGTAGTTGGAGGGGCTCTTAGTCCATTAAGTTTAACAATAAAAATATTTGAACAAGTCCAACTGTCTGATTTACCAAACAATTGAATATTATTTCTCAAAATTTTTACATCTTCTGTAATATTTTTTTGAGACTGATTATTAAAATATTGTGTTGATGTGTCAAATTTATTTTTTGAGAAAAATAAATTATCTAAATATTCGTCATCGCCTTCGTGAAATACAATTTTTAATATATCAATAAGGCTATCATTATCTTGATGAAGCTTTAGATGAGCTGTTTCGGTCATTTCGCCCCGATGCTTGTGAGGAATACAAGCGTGAAGAAGCAATATAACTACAACACTCTTAAATAATAGCCTTTTAATTATCTCTATCATTACACAAGAGTCACTTTATATTTTAAATTGACAATATTTTTTTTTTAATCTCTACGGATATGTCCACCCGAATTTTTAGTTTTATTAACTACTTTTGGGTTACCACTATATTTAATATCACCTCCACTGGTAGCTTTGGCGTTAATTTCTTTAATGGCATACACTTTAATATCTGCACCACTGGTAACCCGCGCCGTAACATAATCGGCTTTTAAATCAGTGGCTTTAATGTCGCTACCACTGGTAGCACTGGCTTCAAAATTTTTGGCCAAACCCTTTATTTTGATGTCGGCGCCACTGGTCGTTTTGCTTTGTAAATCGGTAACATCAACATAGGCATAAATATCGGCGCCACTTGTGGCTCTTAACACCAGCTTATCCGTTTTTAAGGTGTTTTCAAATTTTACGGTAGCACCACTCGTTGTAATGACACTATTTATGGTTGGCACACTTAAATATACTTTACGCGATGTAGCACGCCATACATTTTTATCGAAATAGATTTTTAGAGTACCATCATCGACTTCGGTTCTAAGTAGGTCGATAATGTTCTCATCGGCTTCTACGGTGAGTTTTGTACTGTTGTTGGACGTTAAATACACATCAATTCCTTGACTGACTTTTATCCCTGTAAAATCCTCAGAGATATTCCGTTCTTGTGTTTCAATATTGCCATTACCTCTAATACCGTTCATCATACACGAGGTTGTAATTATAAAAAGTACTACTACAGTTGTTAATTTTAAAATCGTTTTCATAGTTATTTAATTTATTCGTTAGTATTACAGTCTAAACAGTCTAAACCTTCTAAGGTCATTTTATAAAAATGTTTGGGTAAATCACCGTCGTAGGTGTTATCGGTATTTTCAACATGTCTTAAAAAAGTTTGAGTAGAATTGTCTAAATAAATAATTTTATCTTTAGGCACATACAACACCACATCTAAAACTTGATCGTTAAAACGCATCCCTCTATCGGTTAAAAAATAACCATCGAATTTGAGAACATCACCATTTATTTTATATGAGTAGCTTATCTTTTTGGCATTTTCTTGTGCTTTACTTCTGTTTATACCCTGTGCTTCTTTTTTAATTTTAACGTAAGTTGAATCTGTATCAGAAACACGAATATCCAGTCTAACATCGTTTGAATAAAGCTTGGTTTCATTATCAAGTGTCGTTACACGCTGATAACCGGAGCGTTTACGTAAATAACTGTAATTTGACAAATCTTGATTATCTATCATTTTAATCCTTAAAGTATCTATGGTACTCGTGTTAAAATATTGTTGTTCAATGTAATTTCCGTCGAAAGCGAAATCGGCAGTTTGTTTAATCCCAAAAACTATAGTAGCTATTACTGTCATTAACCACAAGCCAAGTAGTACGTACCAAGTAACACGCCCGGGGGTTTTAGCTTTACTTGACACGATAAACATGCCCAAGAAAAACAACATTAAAAACGGAATGCCTACCAATAATAACACCCCTAAAGAAACCGCCCAAATGGGTAAACCAGTAGCATTTAAAAAGCTGGTGTCATCGTTTATAAACCAGTCGAAGCCAAAAATATCGAGTGTTCCTGCCGTAAACAACCCAATTACCAAACTTACAAGCGTACTAAGAGCTACAATTATTAACAAGATACCTATAAACTTTCCTATAACTAGAAAAAAGGTGGTAATAATTTTACCGATAACGTCAATAAATTCTTGAAATCCCGATTTAATATTTTTCTGATTCATTTTAGAAGTCGCGCCTTTTACACCTTCTTTTACCATGCCGGACATGTCATCTATACCCTTTTTGGCTCTTTTTGAGACTTCCTTAACCTCTTCACGAATTTTTTTTTCAATCGTGTTAATATTTACGGCCTCACCTTCCATTTGTAATTTCTCGGCAGTCGTATGAGCTTCGGGCAATAATATCCAAAGAATGATATATAATAAAAATCCAAAGCCGGCACCAAAGGCTAAAAACAACCAGATAAGTCGTACCCAAATAGCTTCTATACCAAAGTAATGACCGATACCTGAGGCAACACCTCCTAAGAATTTGTCGTCGCCATCTCTAAACAATTTTTTTTGATTGTAACTTTGGTATGACCCTGTGCTTTTAGAATAATCGGCATAAGAATCCTCTTCAAAAACATAATCTTCAGGTTGTCCCATGATGCCAATTATCTCATCAATATCTCCTTCGTTTACAACTTGACGCGGATCTTTAATTTTTTCGGACAGCAACTCGCTAATTCTAAATTCAATGTCGGCAATAATTTCATCGCGTCCTTTAGGATCATCACTTAAAGAACGACGTATGGTATCTAAATAACGTTTTAATTTCTGAAAGGCAACTTCATCTATATGAAAAAATAAACCGCCTAAGTTAATATTTATAGTTTTATTCATGATTAGGTGTTTTTTGTTTTTGTTATTTGATTTACTGCGGCAACTAATTCATTCCAAGTGCCTTCTAAGCCTTTTAAAAATAGTTTCCCATTTTCAGTTAAGGCATAATATTTACGGGGTGGCCCCGATGTAGATTCCTCCCATCTGTAATTTAACAGCCCTGTATTTTTAAGACGTGTGAGTAAAGGATAAATAGTCCCTTCTACTACTATTAATTTAGCGCCTTTTAACTGCGCAAGTATTTCAGATGTATAAGCATCGCCGTGATTTAAAACGGTTAAGATGCAATATTCTAAAACACCCTTTCGCATTTGCGCTTTTGTATTTTCTATTTTCATTTTTTTCTGTTTTAAAAAGAGTTTTATAAAACTCTTAAAAGTGTAATAATACAAAGTATTACCAAGGTTAGTACGCCACTCATAATGTCTTATTTTAAAAAGTTAATACTTAACGGATAATGGTATAATTCACCACGACTTGCCTTTATGGCCGCTACAATTATCAATATAAATTTTGCTAAAAACAATACAGAAATGAGTGATGAGAATCCTACAAAACCGAAAATATTAGTGATGTTAAAATCAAAATTAAAGTGATCAAAATCGCTAAAATGTCTAAAGTTTCTAAAAAAAGCAGCAAAAGTAAAAGGCAATAAAGTAATTGCCAGAATAAAACTATAAAGGTAAAAACTCAAATTAAAATTAACAGCTTCTTTACCATGTTGGTCTAATAATTTACTGTGGTCTTTTTTAACATTCCATAATATTAGCGGTAATAACACGCTGCCAAATGGAAAAACATAACCGGCAAAAGCCGAAATATGAATTAGAAAAGCATTATTATTATCGTTAGTTCTACTCATAACTTGTATAATTTAGTATTAGTTTATGCAAATATATGTATAAAGGATATTACTATGCAATACAAAGTACTGTATTTTAACATTTTTTTAACATTTACTCATGATTGAATTATGCTTATATTGTAGCCGTAAATTATATATATTATGCTGACAAATGTTAAAAAAATAAACAGATTCCTCTTGTTAAAACTTCCCTCTGCCTTCTTGTGTGGCGTACGCTTGCGCAGCTTAAACGTCACAACTGCAATAGTGACTGTCACCCATAGATGGATAAATCAAAATCCTTTTAACTCTATGTATTTTGCGGTACAATCTATGGCTTCAGAACTCTCAACAGGATCTATGATAATGCAAAAAATAAGTCAGTCAGGTGCCACTATAAACATGTTGGTAACCGACCACAAAGGTGTTTTTACCAAAAAAGCCACAGGTAAAATTACTTTTACTTGTAATGATGGCGCCAAAATAGATGATGCCATTAGTCAAACCTTAAAAGATGGCGAATGGCAAAAAATAACCCTCAAATCGGTTGGTGTAAATACCGATGGGATTCAAGTATCTGAATACACCTACGAGTGGAGTTTACGCGCTAAATTAAATTAAGAAATTATGAATGCACACGAAATAGATTACAAAATTCACGGCGAAGAAATGCAATTTGTAGAAATTGAACTCGACCCTCAAGAGGGTGTGGTAGCCGAAAGCGGTAGTTTTATGATGATGGAAGACAATATCACTATGGAAACCATTTTTGGCGACGGTTCCAACCAAAGTGAAGGGGTTTTAGGTAAACTCTTCTCAGCTGGAAAACGTTTGCTAACAGGCGAAAGTTTGTTTATGACAGTCTTTACAAATACAGGACAAGGCAAATGCAAAACTTCATTTGCGGCACCCTACCCTGGTAGGATTATCGCCATAGACCTGCTACGGTACGATGGTAAATTTATTTGTCAAAAAGATGCTTTTTTATGTGCAGCCAAAGGGGTTTCTATTGGCATTGAGTTTTCTAAACGATTAGGACGCGGACTCTTTGGTGGCGAGGGTTTTATAATGGAAAAACTAGAAGGAGATGGTATGGCCTTTGTCCATGCCGGTGGCACCATCCACAAAAAAGAATTACAGGCAGGTGAAACTTTACGTGTTGACACAGGATGTATTGTGGGTTTTACACAGCATATTGACTACGATATTGAATTTGTAGGAGGTATTAAAAACACACTGTTTGGTGGTGAAGGTCTTTTCTTTGCACGCTTACGCGGACCGGGAACGGTGTTTGTTCAATCGCTTCCTTTTAGCCGATTGGCACAGCGCGTGCTGGCCTTAGCCCCTAGAACGGGCAGTAAAACCCGTGGCGAAGGCAGCATTTTGGGTGGCCTTGGCGATTTATTGGATGGCGATAATAGGATTTGAGTTTTCGGCAAACAAGTCACTAAAAAGAGTAATCTAAAAATAGAAAAATCATGACAAATTCTATTTCATCTGAATTTCCTTTCGATTCAAAATATATAGAAGTTAAAGGCAGCAATATGCATTATATTGATATTGGCTCAGGTGATCCTATTTTGTTTTTGCACGGCAATCCAACCTCCTCTTATTTATGGCGGAATATTATCCCCTATTTATCTGATAAAGGCCGTTGTATTGCTCCCGATTTGATAGGTATGGGCAAATCGGATAAACCTGATATTGACTATACCTTTTTTGACCATTATGATTATCTAAGTGACTTTATAGAAAAATTAGATTTAAAAAACATCACACTCATTATTCACGATTGGGGCTCGGGTCTTGGTTTTCATTACGCTTTTAAACATCCTAACAATGTAAAGGGCATCGCCTTTATGGAAGCTATCTATAAAACCGTTAAATGGAGGGCTGTGCCTAAAGCCATGCGCAACAGTTTTAAAATGCTGAGAACACCTGTTATAGGGTGGTTTCTTACACGCGTCATGAATGTGTTTGTGAAAAAATTGTTGCCAACTACCATTTTTAGAAAACTTACAGCCGAAGAAATTCAATATTACGAAGCCCCTTACCTCACAATAAAAAGTCGAAAACCGCTACAAGTATGGCCAACCGAAATTCCGTTTGACGGTTATCCTAAAGAGGTACACCAAGCAGTTACGGCTTATCATAATTGGCTTAAAGAATCCCCCATACCCAAATTGTGTTTGTACGCCACACCCGGATTACTCATAAGAAAAAGAGATGTGGCTTGGATTGCCAAAAACTTTAAAAATACTTCAGTAAAAGAGGTAGGTAAAGGCCTTCATTTTATCCAAGAAGACCAACCACAGGCCATAGGTAAAACTTTATCAGAATGGGTTGAACACCTAAATTAAGACTAATACATGTTTTTCTTATAGTCTCTTTTAATAACGGCTTCAACAATTTTTCCCTTTATTTTTGTCATCAGCGATTTATTTTTAGTAGTCTGTTCTACTAATATCTGCCCTAAAGGTGGAAACTGTTTCTTATCGGCCTCGGCAGCCTTTGCCCATATTGTCTGCCAATTAAGCGCATTACTTTGGTAAAACTCACATTGTGTAACCGAAACAAGTATTCCCAACTTCGGTACTTTATTCTTAATCGCCAATGGTTGTAACAATTCGGAATCACTTACAAGGGAAGCCTTTCCATTGATTTTAAGTACTGAGGTGCTACCGGGTACTAAAAAAATAATGCCTAAACGTGGGTTATCTAACAAGTTATACATACTATCTACGCGCTTATTCCCCGGTCTGTCGGGTATTAAAAGATGTGTGTCGTCGAGAATATGAACAAAACCCTGTGGGTCTCCTCTAGGTGATAATTCTGTTTGATTAGAATTGTTTTGGGTATGCAGACAGATAAATGGCGATGACGCTATAAACATTCGATGATTGTCATTCAGTAATGTGGTTTTCTTATTTTTAAAATCTATTTTTTTATCGGCAGACTCCTTTTTCACCCACAATTTAGACCGTTTAACCGATTTGGCACAGTGAAGGAATGTAGCGTCAATACGTAGGCAAAGATTTCTAAATGGTGTTGTGCTAACTAAAGGACTCTTATTATCAATCACCCAACCGGCCATACCATTAATACGCAGCGTTTCTTCAATTCCCGGTATCCAAAAATACAATGACACCGGTAAAAATTGGTTAAATATATTACCGTCGATTACCGAAAATTCTTGATGGTGAGGAATATGTAAGGTGTGGTTATTTACAGCTTTAACAAAACCCGGCGCACCGTCCAATATCAAGATTTGCGACATCCCTTTATCCCTAAAGCCCAAAAACATAATAGGGCTTTGTTCCAGATAGGCCAAACAGTAGTAATCTAATTGACCTAGTACCTTCGCTTTAATTATTTCATGTGGCTCGCCAACCAAACTCTGTAGCTCAGTCGCATTGTGTATATGAGCGAGTTTTCGAGGCATAAATTTTGTTTTTTAAAATAAGCTCAAAATAGCTACTCTTATCTACTTCTCCTTCTCTTTAATCTCTTTAACAAACTTGGCCAACTGTTTGCCGTATTTAGAGGTTTTTACTTTTTTAGATAATGAGTTGTTAATAGTATCCAGTAAATTTATATTGGCATTGTACAAGTCAGACAAGGCAATATATGCGGCAACTTCGCTTTTTGAGTGGTTAACTGCAAAATTAGTAGCGTATAAATAACGGCGTTTTATTAAACTTTTAGACACTTTATCAATACTGTCTATAGCTTTTAAATTTTTATCCTGTTGCGCCTTAAAATTAGCTTGAATTAAGTCGAGTTGTTGGTTGTTAAAACGCTTAATCATCCTATTGTATTGGTCCAGTAATTTCTGATTTTTAGAACCCCTAATTTTGGCTTTGGTGTCAAATTTATCTAATTGAGTAGTGATATTTATAGTGCCTTTTTCACCAAAAAACAGGATTTTTTTAGCCGAATTAGCTAAAGTTAAATAATACATCTCGGGACTGGTCACATCATCTGACAAGGTGAATTTATTTGAACCATTTAAAAGAACCGAATCTACCGTTTGTATTAATGTATCGGCAACCTTTTGAAGGTAAACCGTTCCTTTTTTAAGGCCTTTTACTTCTACTTCTACTTTCATAGAGCCTGTTTTCTTGGAATTACAAGCCAACAAACTCAGTAATACAAAGACTGATAATAAAAATTGTTTCATGGGCGTCAATTTTGGCTTACAAATATACTTTTTATCCCGAGAAATCCGATTTAATATTCTAACTATTGTACAATAAATTGTGGGAATGCCCCTATGTACAACAACTCAAAACCAACAAAAAGCAGTCTAAACTTGTGTTAATAAACGCAGTGATTTATTAACTTGACATTCTTAAGTTAAATACTTATTGGCTATAGGGAAAACGACATTATCTTCTCTAAATATGTGAAGTTTAAGCATTTCTATTAATGCTTTAGACTGTTCTACTGCCAAATCCAGTATAACCAATCGTGAACTGTCATCGGGAATACGCGTAATGAGTCCAAATAAATTAAACGATATTGCCGCAAGTTGCAACATCTTAACATGGTCGTCTTCCATTAAATCTACCACCGTTTTCTCTGTACCGATACTGTACTCTTCTTTTTCATGAAGTATTTTGTTTAAATCGGCAAAAAGAGTATTGTCTTCTTTTCTATTGTGCTCTATAATAGAATCGTCAAAGAAAGAAAAGAAATCATTAATCCCTTCTAAAGTATTTTTCGAAAAACCATCTGTATGGAGTGAATTCAGCACATTTTCAAAAGCAGTAATGGCCTTGTTACATTCTTTATGTTCATCCATTAACGATTGGATTAGGGGACTCATGTTTTTATATTCAATCTCTTCTAATACAGGTGGTTCAAAGGCATCCGGCGGATCCATGGGAGAGAATTCTTCTGTTTTAGTTTGACGTTCAACCATCCTTTTTAAAGGGTCTTGTTTATTGAGGTTTTTTAAATCTAAGTCCATTTTTTTTGATTTTTGTAAAGGTATAAAAAATAGTTTCCCCCAAACTTTAATTTGGAGGAAACCGTTGTTATATTTTAAATTATTTGAATTTTAAGGTTTGTTAAATTCTCTTTTGGGTCCTAAGTAATACCACCAATTAAGTATTAAACAGATTAAATAATACAAAGCGAATCCGTACAAAGCATATTCGGCATGCCCTGCCTCAACTTGTTGACCAAATACTTTGGGAATAATAAAAGCCCCATAAGCGGCAATAGCCGAAGTCCAACCCAATACAGGCCCTGCTTTTTCTTTAGAAAAAATATAAGGAATGCTTCTAAAAGTGGAGCCATTACCTATACCTGTTGTTAAAAATAAAACCATAAATGCCGCAAAGAAAGGCCACCAATATTGTTCGGGTGTACTTGTTTCTTTGGCTTGAAGCACGAAATAAGCGACGGCCAATGCTGCGAGAATTTGAAAAAATGTACTCCATGCTGTTACTTTAGAGCCACTATTTACTTTATCTGAAAGAATTCCACCGAGTGGTCTAATCAAAGCCCCAATTACAGGACCTATAAAAGCCCATAACATAATGTTTGGTGCATTAGGATTTACCCATTCGGGATTTAGCGTGTCTGAATAAACAAAAATATCTTGAGCCAATTTAGGGAACACCATTGAATAACCTATAAAAGAACCAAATGTCATAGTGTAAATAATGGTCATTATCCAATTGTGCTTATCGCCAAGTATCGAAAACTGTTTTTCTAGGTTTTGTTTTATTTCTCCCGGGGTGGCTTTTTTCATTAGAAAGACCGACAAAATAATTACAACGGGGAGAACTATCCACATAGCAGCATTTTTCATACCCCAGTCTCCCCAAGGGAGTCCAATTAGTAAATAAGCACCAACTGCAGCGGCTATCAGACCTAATAAAACCATATACAATGTCTTAGATACGCCTTTGGCTGTGTTAGGCAAGCTTGGTGTTCCTGTAGAGACATTATTCATCCCAAAAAAGGCTCCTAAAGTAGCCAGTGCTATAAGAGGTACCCATACCCAAGCCGCATTTTGCAAACCTTCAAACGGCGCACCTTTTGCTGTTGCAACAGCACCGGCAGTACCTCCAAATAACGAAAGGGTTACAACCAATGGTATAACTTTTTGCATAATACCCACACCCAGATTACCAAGTCCCGCATTCATACCTAAAGCGTAACCTTGAATTTTTTTAGGAAAGAAAAAGCTAATATTACTCATAGACGAGGCAAAATTCCCCCCTCCAAATCCTGATAATAAGGCCATTATTGCAAAGAATAAATAAGATGTGTTGACATTACTCAAAGCCATACCTGTACCAATGGCCGGTATAATTAGCAATCCTGTAGTGACAAAAATAACATTTCTACCACCACCAAGCGAAATTAAGAATGAATTTGGGAGCCTTAAAGTAGCTCCTGCCAAGCCTGCTATAGCCGGTAAAGTATAATACAAGCTATTAATTTCTTTAAGTGCCGAAATGTATTCTTTAGATCCCTGTACAAGTCCGTCAAGCATGCCAAAGGTAAATCCGAATTCTTTCATATACTTTACCAGAACACCCCACATTATCCAGACTGAAAATGCTAAAAGCAATGCGGGTATAGAAGACCATAGATTTCTATTTGCTATTTTTTTTCCTTCGGAATTCCAAAAAGATTCATCTTCTATGTTCCAATCTTTAATGTTAATTTTGCCCATTATTTTGAGTTTTAAATATTATAAACGATCTTCAAAAGCGCCTTTGGGTTCTTTTAATGCAAATGCGGTATATAGCAAACTGGCAAAAGCACCAACCGAAAGGATATACAAAAAGGTTTTTTCATCCATCATGGTATATAAAAATAAATATACTACAGCTCCTACATTACCATAAGCACCTGCCATTCCCGCAATTCTTCCGGTCATGTCACGCTTAATTGTTGGAATCATAGCAAATGTAGCTCCTTCAGCTCCTTGCACAAAAAATGAAGCAAACATGGTAATTAAAATAGAGATAATTAACCACGTTACTGTATTATAAAGAGGAACCAAGGTTGTTTCTCCCGTAGAAGTGTCAACATGGCCGTACTTTGCAATAATGGCCATTAAGAAAAAGCCTAAAACTATTCCTGCCATATAAAATAACATTGTTTTTTTTCTATTACCCATTTTGTCAGACAACAACCCTCCTAGGGGGCGGGCAATTAAATTTATTACGGCAAAAGAACCGGCTATAAGTCCGGCCATTTCTAAAGTTACTATTCTACCGCCACTTGAATTTAACAATGAACTGAATACTTGATAAAAAAACATCGGAAGCATTGATACGATAGCTAATTCAGCTCCAAAATTAGCAAAATAGGTAGAGTTCAAAGCGCCAATGCTAGAGAATGAATACTTATCCTTTTTCGGGATACCTCCTTTGATTTTTGGCAAATTATGTTTTGTAACTTTAATGACATCTATTAAATAAACAAGAAACAACACACTCCACATTATGTAAACGGTTGTCCAACTTAGCATTGGATTGCCATCAACTTGTTGTTTATGTAAATTATAAACCACTAAACCTATTGCGCCAAATAATGGAAATTGCCAAAACCAATATTGTGCTATGTCTTTAACCGAAGTAATTGGCATAGGCTCCAATTTCCCTTTTTTATGCTCTACTTTAACCCCTTTAGGGTGATCTTTTACGGCGAAGAAATAGAATACACCGTAGGCACTACACATTATACTTGTAATAGCCAAGGACCATCGCCAACCGTTATCACCACCAATTACCGTAACAGCAAAGAAAGGCACTAATGCCGCTGCGGCTGCTGAACCAAAGTTCCCCCAACCGGCATAAAACCCTTCTGCTCTACCTATGTATTTTGGTGTGAACCAATTAGCCGTCATTTTAATTCCAATAACAAAACCGGCGCCTATGGTACCTAAGAATAATCTTGATATAGTAAGGACGGTAAGGCTATTTCCAAAAGCAAAAAATAAACCGGGAATAAGGGTTAAAACCATTAATCCAGAAAAAATTACTTTTGGCCCATAGCGATCAATTAAATTCCCAACAACAACACGAGCGGGTATGGTTAAAGCCACATTGCAAAGTATAATAGATTTTACATTTGCTTTTGTGAGCCAATCAAACTCATCTAACATTTTTGTTAAAACAGGGGCTACATTAAACCATACTAAAAATGTTAAAAAAAAAGCAATCCATGTATAGTGTAGTGTCCTTATACTTTGATCTTTAAAATTTAGTAAACTCGGCGCAGATTGTTCCATCAATAATTAATTTAAAGGTGGTTTTACTTGAAAATTTTAATTATTCTTTGGTCTGTGTATTGACCAGGCCGTTTTTGGGCTTCTTACTTTACGTTTGTTCCAGTTCCAAATAACCTGCTGATACGGTTTCCACAAATAGTTTAACGGATAAACTAAAAAGTGAACCAAACGCGTAAACGGTATCATTAAAATAATTAAAAAGGCACCTATCACATGTAACTTAAACAATATTGGCATAGCACTAACAGAAGCGATATCGGGCGTAAAAGTGAAGAGAGATTTTAAATAGGGTGACATTACCGAAGCAAACCAAGTACTCCCCCATCTAATAAATACAGCGGTGTACATACCCGAAAATATTTGAAATAAGAGTAATAGCATTATAAAAACATCCATTTTAGTAGTAACCATCTTTAACCTATCATTAGTCAATCTTCTTATAAACAATAATATAAGACCTATAAAAACACATATGGCTGCTATAAATGACGTGATTTCTAAAAATAATAATCTTAAAGGTTCGCTATTCCAAAGAATAATACTCTTCGGAATAAAAAAGGCTACAAGGTGCCCGAAAAACAGCACCAACAATCCCCAATGAAAGGGGATAGACCCCCAAAATAATTTCTTCCCTTCTAAAAACTGGGAAGACAGGGACGATACTTTAAATTTTTCTAATCTATATCTAGATATAGTCCCTATTAAGAAAACCACAAATGCAATGTATGGTAAAGCGATAAAAAAGAAGCTATTTAATGAATCCATCTTTTATTAATTATGTTATGTTTCGAGTATTATTTCTTGTTTTATTGAACTCAAGAATCCTCCGGTTCGTAAGGGCTCTTCTTGTACCTTAATATTAAAATCGTGATCTAATGCTTTATATAAGGTAAAAAGAGCATGTTTGTATATGGTAAAATCTTTATGTTTGTGCAATAAGGTTTTATGATGCTTAATGTACACTTTTTCTTTGGCTGTAATCTGGCCTTCACCAAATCCTTGTATCATTTTAGTTAAAGCAGGGGCTATTATTTTATTTACCAAATCATCTAGTAATTCGGCATCTTCAATTAGGTTTATTAACTTTAAAATATTTGAAAGATTATCTGCCAACTCACCACCACAGTCTATACTGTACTTTCGATGCTCTTTACTTAAATTCACCAGCAACTCTCCTCTTTTATAGTCGTCGCCAAAAACAACATAGCCAATATCGAGTGTTGTAATAGATTGCACTTCAAATGTTCTCAAATAAAGCTCCTCCAACTCATATCTACTAACACCACTCATAACATCGGTAAAAGGATGTAATAACTTGCCAACTTCCGGTAGTATTTTATCTAAATAGTGCTGAATATCATTTACGCGAGTTGTATAGTCCTCCTTTTGCGGAAAGACAAATAAATCGGCTATTTTACTATAATCTAACAATTGTTTTTTCATCCTAAATCAGTTAAAGTCCGCGAGCGGGTTTCTCTACAAATCCAAATCCGGCACTTCCTTTTCTATCGCCTGTAAATTCGGCCATTTCAATAGCCTGTTCTCTGTGCGCAGCAGGAATAACAAAGCGGTCATCAAATTTTGCCAAAGAGGTTAAATAATAAACGGCATCCGCCATTTCGGTATCTAACCCGACTTCTTTTAGACTCTCAGCAACCATTTCTTTATTTAAATCGCCAACGGTAACATCTCTACGATGCAAGCGAACAGCCATAAGTTTTTTCAAGGTTACTTTCATTAATTCTTCATCCCCATTACTAAATAAATTGGCCAGGTATTTAAGTGGCATACGGGCATCGTCAACCGTTCCAAAAATGTTATCCATAGAGGCATCGTATTTTGTCGCTCTGTCCCAAAATTTTGAAACAGGGTTTAATGTGTCTTTTTGAGATTCCACATCGTTATCACTTAATGAAGCCATAACGGGTAATAATGGCGGCACGTAGAATAACATAGGCATAGTTCTAAACTCCGGGTGGAGTGGCAATGCCATTTTCCATACTTTAACAAACTTATAAGTAGGTGATTGTTGTGCGGCTTTTATAGTAGAATCGGCTATACCATTTTTCTTGGCAGATGCTATTACTTTAGAATCAAACGGGTCTAAAATTATATCCATTTGATTTTTAATTAAATCTTCGTCGTCTGAGGCGGCTACGGTATCAATTTTATCTGCATCGTACAGCATGACGCCCAAGTATCTGATTCGTCCCACGCAAGAATGCATACAAGCCGGTGCATAGCCCGATTCTAATCTTGGATAACACAAAATACATTTTTCAGATTTCCCTGTTCCCCAATTGTAATATGATTTTTTGTACGGGCAAGCCGTAACACACATGCGCCAAGCGCGACAAACTTCTTGATTTATAAGAACAACACCATCTTCTCCTCTTTTATAAATAGCTCTTGACGGACAAGATCCAACACAAGCCGGATTTAAACAATGGTTACATATTCTGGGCAAGTAGAACATAGACATGCGCTCTAATTGAAACATAGCTTCTTGTTCACCGGCCGACATATTTTTAAAATTCGGGTCATTACGCGCATAGTCAGGCGTGCCACTTAAATCGTCATCCCAGTTTGGCCCCATTTTTATGTCAATAGGTTTACCTGTAATTAATGAAACCGGTCTGGCTGTAACTTGCGTTTCTTCTTCCGGAGATTCTATTAAATTTAGATACTTATAGGTAAAGGGTTCGTAATAATCGTCAATAACAGGTAAATGGGGGTTATGAAAAATATTTAAAAGTCCTTTGGCTTTTCCATTTCCTTTTAACCGAACTTTTCCCATACTTTTTTCCCAACCACCTTTATATATCTCTTGATTTTCCCATTTGGTTGGATATCCTGTACCCGGTTTTGTTTCAACATTATTCCACCACATATACTCGGCTCCTTTCCTATCTGTCCAAATATTTTTACAAGCTATTGAACAGGTATGGCATCCTATACATTTATCTAAATGAAATACCATTGAAATCTGAGAACGTACATCCATAATTCAGATATTTTTTATTAATTTATTTAAAATTTTATTACCACTCTAATTTGTCCATCTTCTGAATCACTACATGCGTGTCTCTGTTAACAGCCGTAGGGCCCCAGTAATTAAAATGGAATGTAAACTGACCATATCCCCCTGCCAACAAATTGGGCTTGAGGTGAATTCTGGTGATACTATTATTTGAACCACCTCTTTTACCGTTTCTCAATTGAGATTTTGGGATACTTATGGTTCTTTCTACCGTATGATAAACAATACAAACACCTTTAGGAATTCTAGAGCTTACAACGGCTCTTGTACAATAGGTACCATTATCGTTGTGCACTTCTACCCAATCATTATCTTTAATATCCATCTCTTTGGCATCGGCTTCACTTATCCAACAGGGCTCCATCCCTCTAGACAGGGTAAGCATTCTGTGGTTATCCATATACGTTGAGTGAATGTGCCATTTGCCATGTGGCGTTAAGCAGTTTAAGGCCTTGGCCATACTTTTTCCTTTTAAAGTTTCCTTTAAATCGCCATACACTTCTGGGCTGGGTGACGGTTTGTATGTTGGCAGGTGTTCGCCATAGGCGATATACATTTCGTGATCTAAATAGAAATGTTGTCTTCCTGTTAGCGTTCTCCAAGGAATTAAGCGTTCAACATTGTATGTATAAGCAGAATAGGCTCTGCCGTCATTCATTAATCCCGACCAAACAGGAGAGGTCAAATAACGCCTGGGTTGCGCCTGCAAATCTTTATAATCTAATCTAAAGTCTTCGCTTCCTTTAGCAAGATCTACCAATGGCATCCCCGACTTTTTCTCCATATTTTCATAGGCCCTAACATTAAGTTTGCCGTTAGTTAAAGTAGAAAGGTTTAGCACAACATTTGCCGCCTCAACATCTTCGGCAATTGAAGGGTATTTTTTATCACCTATTTTAATTGTTGGGAAATGATTTGACGTAATCATTTCATCGTATTCATCTGCACACATATAGTGATTACCATGAGCGCCCAAACCTTTGGTTTTAACATTTTCTCCTAAGGCACAGAATTTTTCATAAATTTTGGGGTAATCTCTTTTTACCACTGAAATACCGTGCATTGTTTTACCCGGAATTGCTTCGCACTCACCATGATACCAATCTTTAATATCTTTTTGCGCAACTTCTCCACTTGAGTCGTGAGCAATAGCCGTTGTTACAATATCTACCTGTGTTTCTGAAAGGTATTTTTCTGAAAGTTCACTTGTTTTTTTAGCAATGGCTTTAAATATTTCCCAATCAGACTTTGATTCCCACACAGGGGCAATAGCTTGTGACAGAGGATGAATAAACGAGTGTAAATCAGTACTATTTAAATCGGCCTTTTCATACCAAGAGGCCGCAGGCAATACAATATCTGAATACAAGGCCGAAGAATCCATACGGAAATTAAGATCTACCACCAAGTCCATTTTTCCTGTAGGCGCTACTTCATGCCATTTTACCTCTTTGGTTTTTTCTTCGTCATAATCTTTGGCTATAGCATTTGACGTGGTTCCTAAATAATGTTTTAGAGCGAATTCATTTCCTTTCATACTTCCCGAAATAGCATTTCCTCTCCAGATATACCATGTTCTTGGAAAGTTAAAATCATTTTCAGGATCTCCAACGGCATAACCTAAGTCTTTACTTTTTAATTTTTCAAGTACGTATTTTTGAATTTCCTCATCTGTTTTGGCACCATTAGACATAGCTTCTTTGCTAAGTTCCAGGGTGTTTTGATCAAACTGAGGGAAGAAAGGCATCCAACCCATTCTGACAGCTTTAAATATATGATCGGCATGATGACCCTCTGTCATATCGTTTTTGGGTACTGTATTATATCTGGAAGAATGGCCGTCATATCTATATTGACAAGTGTTAATGTAGTGCCAAATAGGGGCTTGCTGTAACCTTGGTGGTCCTTGCCAATCTTTGGCAAAAGCCAATGACCCCCAAGAATCACTGGGAGCTAATTTCTCTTGACCCACATAGTGGTTCATACCGCCTCCATTTTTACCTACACAGCCTGTGAGCATCAACGCCATTATACCCGAACGATATATCAGATTATTGTGATACCAGTGATTTATTCCTGCCCCAATAATAATCATACATTTTCCTTCGGTAGATTCGGCCGTATTGCCCCATTCTCTGGCAAAACTTATTACCATTTTGGCATCGATACCTGTAAATATTTCTTGCCAAGCAGGTGTATAGGCTTGATCTTTTTCATCATAACTTTTTGGATAATCACCATCTAAACCTCTACTAACACCGTATTGCGCCATGGTTAAATCGTAAACTGTAGTGACCAGTCTTTCACCATCTACCGTTTGAATTCTTTTAACAGGAACGCCTCTTAAAGCTTTCTTATCGAGACCAAATTCTGTAAACTCTACTTGAGCAACTTCGTCTTTGCTCTCTAAAAAGCTTAAAACAGGGTTATATTTTCTATCTGTTTCACCGTCTTCATATTTCATATTCCATTTTCCCTTCTCTTCTTGCCATCTGTATCCTGAACTTCCTTTTGGGATTACAAAATCGCCACTTTCTTCATCAATATTTACAAACTTCCAATCACCTTTTTCAATATCTTTATGTGCTTCTAATTGATTGGCACGCAATAACCTTCCTGAAGAATAATGTCCGCCTTCATCTTTTAATTCGACTAAATAAGGACTATCTGTATAGCGTTTAGTATATTCGATAAAGTAAGGTGTTTTCTTTTCGTGATGGAACTCTTTTAAAATAACATGAGTGACAGCCATCCAGAATGCACCGTCGCTTCCGGCATGTAAAGGCACCCATTGATCGGCATATTTAGCTACCTGATTAAAATCCGGTGCAAAAACCACGGCTTTTGTTCCGTTATGTCTAGATTCTGCAAAGAAATGACAATCGGGTGTTCTTGTCATATTTAAATTGGCTCCCATAACGGCAACCATTTTGGCATTGTACCAATCGGCACTTTCACAAACATCTGTTTGTTCTCCCCATATTTCGGGAAAAGCATTAGGCAAATCGCAGTACCAGTCGTAAAAACTCAAATTTACACCGCCAAAAAGCTGTAAAAATCGAGAACCCGCGGCATAGCTAAGCATAGACATTGCGGGAATTGGAGAAAACCCTACAACCCTGTCGGGGCCGTATTTTTTGGCTGTATAAATATTTGCTATGGCCATTATTTCTAAAACCTCATCCCAATGCACACGTCTAAAACCACCTTTTCCTCTGGCATTTTGGTATCGTTGTCGTGCTTCTTTATCGTTTTGTAAATTTTCCCAAGCTTTTAGAGGGTCGCCACATTTTTCTTTTTCGGCTCTATAAGCGTCAATCAATGCCCCTCTAATTAAGGGGTATTTTATCCTTAAAGGGCTGTACAGATACCAAGAAAATGAAATTCCCCTTTGACACCCACGTGGCTCGTAAGGAGGTAACTTATCTTCTAATAAGGGATAATCTAACTGTTGTGTTTCCCAAACAACTATCCCTTCCTTAACATGAATCTGCCAAGAACAACCACCGGTACAATTTACACCGTGTGTACTCCTAACAATTCTGTCATGCTGAAAACGATTTTTATAAAACTCTTCCCATTTTCGTGTTTGAGGAGAAATAATATCTTCAATCCAACTCATAGTAGCGATTTAATAGTATTTAATTATTTTTAGTTTCGAGACTTAATTTGTCTTTCGTAAATTCTTTTGTTAACACTTTCTTTTTTGCGATTATACCAAAACAATGGGAAAACGCCCATCAATACAATGGCTCCCACAATACCCCATGTTAAAAATGTATTGGTATATGTTCTATATCTTTGATAATAACGTTGTTCTCCTGCCTCTTTAAAAAAGGCAACAAGTTGGGTCGCCTCATTTTTAGTTATTTTATGGTTTTGATAGGAATTCTTCATTTGAGGAAAAGGAAGTCCTAAAACCATACTTTCAATTCCCGCTTTTTTTAACCTGTCATAAACATCGGTTAAATCTTTGGCTAACAAACCACCCGCAATTAATTTATCATTTCTAACATTATGACAAGAAATACATGACGGGCCCCCATTTTTAAATCTTTGTTTACCTGAAAACAGATTTTGACCTATCAGAATATCTTCCTTACTTGGATTAAAAGGAATTACTTTTTCTTTTACCGTTTTGGTATCGGCCACTTCCGATTTTTTTGGGCTCTTGCTTTTTATGTATTCGTAAACAGCATCCAATTCCGTATCAGAAAATGCTTGATCGGGCATGACTATTTTATTAAACTCATTAAATATTTTTACAGCCTCTGCATCACCGCTTTTTATGAGTTTTTGAGATGATTTTACAAAACTTCTAAACCATTCTTTAGAACGTATCTTATCTATATTGGCAAGCCCCGGACCTACCAATCGCTGACTGCTAATCCTATGACAAGCTGCGCAAGTAGTCTTAAATATACTCTCGCCATCTTGGGCTTTAGATGGTATATTTAGTAATAAAAAAAAGATGCATAAAATTGAGGTTGGAGCATTTCTACCCATGGTTTTTGTAGATTTAAATAATACAAGACAAATATACCTTTTATTCTTTAAAATTATAATATTATTCTAAAATTTACGTAATTTATATTAATTCTATATAAGGATTGATTCTTAATATATGACACAAAGTGATACAAAAAATTCAGTAAACCAAACAGTTAATACTGAATTTTTATTTATAAAAAGAGCTGATAAAAGCCTGTGTGACTGAAATAGAATATACTATGAACCTTAAAATTTCAAAAGTCTTGGCAGAGTGTCTAATTTAATTGTCCATACCGGGTTGTATTATTTTAAAATGCTCTTTGGCTTTGAATTGTTTTACCATATCGGCCACTTCTTTTAACAAACGCTTGGCGTCATAAATAATACCATCTTTAATAGTATATTTAACACCCCCTACGCGGACGACCTTATTGTCTTTCGTCAGTTTTATGGCACCCGTACCGTAAAGTACTTTTAAATTTTCCAAAGGATTTTCTTCTACTATAACAAAATCGGCCAATTTGCCCACTTCTACACTTCCAATTTTATCGGCAACACCTAATAATTCGGCACCGTTTAAAGTAGCTGCACGTATAACTTCAAGCGGGTGAAATCCAGCTTCGCGCAATAGCTCTAATTCTCTTATATAGGCAAAACCGTATAACTGAAAGATAAATCCCGAATCTGATCCCGCTGTAACACGGCCACCTCTATTTTTATATTCGTTTATAAAGGTCATCCAGAGTTTGTAATTATTTTTCCATGCCACTTCCTGTTCGGTGCCCCAATAGTGCCAATAAGAGCCGTGTGATTTTTTACTGGGTTGATAAAAACGCCACAGCGATGGCAAGGTATAGGTTTCGTGCCATTCGGCACGACGTGCCCGCATTAAATCGCGACTGGCCTCATAAATATTGAAGGTTGGATCTATGGTAAAATCTAATGCAATGAGCTCATTCATAACATCATTCCACTTTTTAGAGTAGGGCTTGGCGGCCTGTTGCCATAGCTTGCCGGCT
Organism: uncultured Flavobacteriaceae bacterium; assembly: GCA_964564475.1. Taxonomy (GTDB): domain Bacteria; phylum Bacteroidota; class Bacteroidia; order Flavobacteriales; family Flavobacteriaceae; genus CG1-02-35-72. The sequence goes on from CAZMBM010000001.1 coordinate 29,737, forward strand.
TCTTCAAAGCGGTTTTGTTCATTTTGATAGTTGTAATTTAAAGGGTAGTTCTGCACTGTTCTGTCTGTAAACATCGCTTCGGGTAAACCGTACCAATGCTCCATAGAGGTCAAACCTGCCCGCGCCGAATTAAGTACATTCCAACGCGCCACACTCAACTGGGCATGATGAAAAGCCGAACGCAGTCCTAATTTTTTATTTTCGGAAATAGCCGCTTGTAAAACTGTGGGCGACCCTCCAAAAAATTTAATCCCGTCGGCACCATTTTTGGCATTTTTATGAACCCAATCTTTAGCCTGTTGGGCTGTAACAATAGGTGTTTTGGCACCTTCGCCAAAGCCTGTATAAACAAAAATACGCGGGGCGACAATTTTATGTGCTGCACTTTGCTTTTTTAACTTTAGGGCAAATTTCACACCTCTACCCGAAGGTTCTCTAATCGTTGTAACTCCGTGAGCCATCCACAATCTAAAAACATAGTCGGGTTCTGCCCCCTGTGGTACACCACCTATATGCGCATGCGAATCTATAAATCCCGGTAACAAGTACATGCCGTTAGCATCTAATTCTTTTCCGCCGGCTTTGAGTTTCGGTCGGTTTTCATCTTCTATTTTAAGTCCGGGGTAGCCCACAACTTTAATACTTTTAATGACATTATTTTCAACCACAATATCAACAGGGCCTTTTGGCGGAGCGCCATTACCATTTATAAGCGTTACACCTCTTATGATTAATTGATTAAAAGGCCCTTCGCCATTGTATTTTGACGATTTTTGCGCTTGTAAACACACAAAACTTAAGCTTAAGACGAAGAATAATAATTTTTTAATTTTCATGGGTTAGGTATTTAAAAGTAATTTATATGTTTAACCAATAGGTGAATTTAAAAATTAAAGCCCGCGTTCTCGGCGAAAAATCGGTAGTTCTGTAATTGTCATTGTACACAATAAACAAATCAGACAAAGGCTTAAAGCGCCATTGCAAACGTGAATTTATACCAATATTTTCTGATTGACTGGTGTACTGAATAAAAGTTGACCAATACAAATTTTTATTAAAAGTTATATCGGTTTTAGGCCCTATTAACCAAATGGGCGAAGTGGCATACGGTTTTGGTAAACTTATATAATTATAATTTATCAGTATAGAGGCTGCCAAAATGGGTTGTTTTCGCAAATTTAAATTGGCTACCATACCATAGCGCTTACCATTAAAAAACTGACCAAAAGTCCCCCTTAAATTATAAGAGAAAACCTTCCGTCTGTCTGAACTATATGTCAATTCAAAATTAGTATATTGATAACCCACATTAGCAGGTAAAGCTACGGCTCCTTTTCTGCCTGTGGGTTCAAAATTTCTAAATAGGTAGATGTAATTGTTTTTTGCTCCGGCCGAGAACTGTGACTGGTCTTTAAAAACAGCAGACCACGTAATTGAATAATCGTAATCTGAGTTTAAAAAATCACGATTAGGTTTAAAAATTTTATTACCGCGAATTGTATATCTATGAGTATCGAACGGGCCTTTTTGAGGATAGTAAACATGTTCAAAATTTCCACTGAGTCTTAAAATGTCTTTACGACGTATAAAACCTAAATCTGAATTAAAATCGCCCCCTACATAAAGACTGCCAAAACCTATTTTATTTTCACGTGTATTGTACAATAAATTAGCTCCGGACGATAGGTTTTTAGACCCTTTTCCGGGTGTAAATGATTTATGTGTATAAAAATTACCTACCCATTTATTACTGGCCGAAGCCAACTTATAATCTAAGCCTATAACACGGTTATAGTTATCTTCTTCAGTTAAGTAAGTTGCGTCTGAACTTGTGTTTTGTCTGTTTATAAAAATAAAACCTATATTAGAACGTGCAAAGACCTTCTGTTGCAAGGCTAAAACGGTATTGTTATTGGCATTTATCTGATTTACGGCGTCTTCGTCTGTTTGAATATTTAACAATCCCAAGCGCAAATTTTCGTTGAGTTTTCCGCTTAAGCGGAAACCACCCACTAATTTATTTTCAATAGATCTGCCGTCTAAGTCTGAGGCCACACCAATACGTCTCGAGAAAAAGGGGTTGGCTTCGCGAGCATCGCCAAAATCGGCAAACAAATCACTATTATCTATAAAAAACTGACGCTTTTCGGGTAATGAAATTTCGAAGCGAGTAAGGTTTACAATTTGATCGTCAACTTCTACCTGAGAAAAATCGGGATTTAAAGTAAGGTCTAGATTCATACTGTTACCAATAGGGATTTTAACATCGCCTCCAAAACTTAGTTTAGTAAGTTTGTTATCGTTTATAAAATCATTTGAGGAATTAGCATTTACGTAAGGAATTAAATAAATAGGTGTTTTAGATTTTGGCAAGGGCCTCTCAAACTCCATTTCACCCATAAAGGCCAAACTAAAAATAAATTGATTTTTAGGAATGCGCATCCATGTACTTTGTTCGTTGTACTGTGTGTCAAATCGATAAGAATTAAAATGCCAAATTGTTTCACCATCCCTGTATTTAAAAGCCGAAAAAGGAATGGCCATTTCTGATATCGAATAGCCATCGTAAATTTTAGAAGTGCCTTCCCATTTTATATCCCAACTGGTATTAAATCCTCTTATGTTTGTACCACCTCCTGAGATTAAGGCTTCACGTCGTACACCGTAAGGATTTGTCCCAAAAAAAAAGGCATTAGACCCATCGTTAAAGGTGTCGAAAATCAGACTGATATTGTCATTGCCTCGCGCCCTAAAATCACGACGGTAAGAGGGGATTATATAATCATTTCCTTGAGCGTAAAGTTTTATACCTATGTAAAGCGTTTTGGCGTCAAAAGCCATGTAAATTTCGGTATCGTATTTGGCGTGTACCGAATCTAAAGGAAAATATTGCCAAAAATTCTTGGCGGGCTCTACCAACTTCCAGGCTTCATCATCCAGATTCCCATCAATTTTAATGGGCGTATCAATCCACTTTACCTTTACTTTTTTTTGCTGTGCTTGGCCGATAAAATAGAAAATAAAACAGTAAAATAAGGCCGCTAAATACTTAGATTTCATTAACAGGAAATAAAATTCAGAGCCAAATGTAACAAAAAATGACAGTTGCTAAGGAGCTTTTTCTGTTAAAGGTTTCTTAATAGGCAATCGTTTAGCCGCTTTAAGGCTTTTATTTAACATCCATTCAATTTGCCCATTGGTAGATCTGAACTCATCTGCTGCCCATTTTTCTACAGCTTTGAGTATATCTTCGTCTATACGTAATGCAAATGCTTTCTTTTTGGCCATTTTAAATTGTGTTTATAAAATCAAGCATTTCTTTAACCAAACCACTCATTACGGGTAGCTTAGGATTAGTATAAGATTGTCTGTTTTCTGTAATATCACCATTTATTTCTTTAAAGATGTGATTCATCTTATCAATAATTTTTAGAGTACTTTTCGGATTAGCCTTGTGTAATAATTCGGCATCGCTAACAGGTACTTGTATATCTTTTGAACCATTTATCAGCAAAATAGGTACCGTTACTTTTTTTATTTCGGTTTGTGGATTGTACCGCATCCAACTTATCATAAAAGGTTGCACAGAAGGCCTAAAAACAGACAGCAACATAGGTGGCACATTTTTGACGGTTTTGCCTTGTTTTAAAGAATCTAAAACAGTTTTGGTATCCTTTTCTAAAAAGGGCGCTTGATTGGCTATCTGTTCAAGCAGAACCTTATCAATAGACCTTCCGGCGCCGTCTAGCGATATAAAACCATCTGTCTGATTAGCCACAAGCATGGCCACTAAACTGCCTTGGCTGTGACCGGCCACAATAATTTTTGAAAACCTATTGTCTTTTTTAAAGTATTTAACTACTGCTTTAGCGTCGTCAATAAAATCATTAAATGTGACATCTTCTTCTTTAAAATCTTTCTTTTTTGTAAGTGCTATAGCGCTTTTATCATAACGATATGAGGCGATGCCATACGCCGATAAAGCTTCTGCCAAATATTTGGTAGCATTGGTTTGTATCTGCCCTTGATTACCGTTGCGGTCGGTTGGACCGGAGCCCGGTATAAAAATAATGAGTTTGGGTTTAATAAGCTTGTCAGAAACAAGTAAAGTGCCGTTAACAGTAACTTTTTCTGAAGGAATAGCAAGCTCGGTTGTTGTTAAACCTTTTTGACTCCAAACTAAAGATGTTGTTAAAAAACACAGATAAATTAAATTTTTCATTTCGATTTTTTATTAATTAAAATTGACACTGTGAAAATAACGATGATGCCCACAGTTGTAACCCCTAAAACTACGGGAACAAACCACTTGTCTAGATTTGGTGTTTCTTGGTTAAATGACATTTTTATTACTTTATAATCTGTATAATAAAAAACCATCATCACAAAAAGATTGGTAAAACGCATAATACGTGTCCCTAAGCGGTATTGTTTTTTGGCATTTTGCGGCGTTATTTTAACCAAATAATTAAATTGATGAGGAACTTTACCCAACACCTGCATAAGTACAAATAAAATAACGGCCATAGCCGGCAATAATAAAATACTGTTTTTACGACCAAAGTTATCGGCTTGACCTAAACTGTTAAAATGGGTCGGGATTTTATCGGGTAAATCGGGATAATACTGGAAAACCATAACCAAGAGCAACAATAAAAAAACCAAACTCAAAGCATCAATGATTCTATCAACCGCTGTGGGCTCGATTTTTATACGTGGCCTATCATCATATTTTTTAAACCAATTAAAAATTCCCATAACCTAAAATTAGTCCTCTTTATTCCCTTTTTTAAAATTTAACAAATCAAAAGCGGCTCCAAAAGCCACACCAACACCCGCACCAATGGCAACATTTTTTAGGGCTATCCCTATGGCAACACCTAAAACAAGACCTAACACAACACCTCTTAAATTAAAGTTTGCCTTTTTCATCTGTCAAACACTAATGATTTAAAGTCCCCGTATTAAGTACCGGACTGGCATCCTTATCAGAACACAATACCACCATTAAATTACTCACCATAGCGGCTTTGCGCTCTTCGTCTAATTCTACAATATTGTTGCGTTTTAAATGATCTAATGCCATTTCTACCATACTTACAGCGCCTTCTACAATTTTATGACGTGCCGCAATAATAGCGGTAGCTTGTTGACGCTTAAGCATGGCCTGAGCTATTTCTTGAGCATAAGCCAAGTAGGCTATACGGGCTTCTAAAACTTCAATGCCGGCAATTGACAAACGTTCTTCTATTTCTTCTTCTAAGGCCTTGCTCACCTCGTTTAAACTAGAACGCAAGGTTATGGCTTCTTTAGCGCCTTCATCTTCAAAATTATCATACGGATACATGCTGGCCAATTTCCTAACAGCCGCATCGCTTTGCACACGAACAAAATTTTCGTGGTTATCAACTTCAAAAGCGGCTTTATAAGTGTCTTGCACACGCCAAACCAAAATGGTACTAATCATAATAGGATTGCCTAATTTGTCATTAACTTTAACCCGTTCGCTGTCAAAATTGCTCGCTCTTAGCGATAAGAAACGCTTGGTGTAAAACGGATTGGCCCAATAAAAACCATTGTCTTTTACAGAACCAATATACTTACCAAAAAGTAACAAAACTTTAGAAGTATTGGGATTTACTAAAAAGAATCCGGGAACCGTAAAGACAAAAACAAGAATTAAGAGCACAAACCAACTATTACCAAACCTAACCAGACCAAAAATCCCAAAAGCCAAACTCAAAATATTGAGGAACAACATCACATAACCACTTGAGGGTTTAATTATTTTTTCTGTTTTCATAATAAATTTATTTTGATATTATTTTGATATCACAAATGACGTCATTTTTTATGAAATATCCAAGTTATTGTTATAAATATTTATACTTTAGCAAAAAGATTACACTATGATTTCCAAATTTAAAATACTATTACTTGTTCTAACATTTAGCATTACAGCCAGCCAAGCTAAAGCTACCTATTGGGGTGCTACCGGACACAGAACGGTAGGTAAAATAGCCGAAAAATACCTCACAAAAAAGGCTAAAAAAACCATTTCAAATTTACTTAACGGCCATAGTTTGGCCTTTTACAGCACTTTTGCTGATGAGATAAAATCAGACAGTAAATACCGAAAATATTCGCCTTGGCATTATGTAAATTTTAAATTCGACGAAAAATACAATCCGGCTACAGCCTCTAAAAAAGGCGATTTAATTCAAGGTATAAACATCTGTATTAAAACCTTAAAAGACCCCAATGCTTCTAAAAAAGATAAGGCTTTTTATCTAAAACTACTCATACACTTTATGGGCGACCTACACCAACCCCTTCACGTAGGACATGGCGAGGATCGCGGTGGTAACGACATTAAATTAAAATGGTTTAATAAACCTACCAACCTTCACCGTGTATGGGACAGCAATATGATAGACAGCTACAATATGAGTTATACCGAATTGGCTAAAAATGCCGACAAGCTTTCTAAAGCACAAGTAAAAGCACTGCAAAAAGGCAGTCTGTTGGAGTGGGTGTACGAATCGCAAGCACTGGCTAAAAAAGTTTATACCACCGCTAAAAAAGGCGATAAATTATCTTACCGTTATTCTTATTTACATTTGAGTACTGCACGCAAACAAATACAAAAAGGCGGCGTTAGGTTGGCTAAAGTACTCAATGATATTTTTGGGTAAAAATAATTCGATTATGAAATCTGTTCTTTTTATTTTTTTAAGTTTATCAGTCTCTCTTTGCCATGCACAACAAAATTCATTTAAGCTTAATGATGACCAATTAAGAGATATTAAAAAAAGGATTGGATTTGTAAATAAATACGCAGACTCTTTAAACAGCTATTCTTGTGGTAATTGTAAAAATATTCCCCCGTTTTTTTACGAGTATGATTTTGACAAAAAGAACACTTCTAATTGGTTATCTATGCATCTAGGAATTTCTCTACGAAAAATTATAATCGATAAAATTACTAATACCAACTTACTTAAAGCTGTTATAAAAAGTAAAGACAAACGTTTAAAAAAGCGGACAAAGATTCCTAAAAAATTAAAACTGGGAGATATTGTATTGCCCTTTCAAGAATACAGCACCTATGATTTGGTTAAATACAGACTACAAGAGTTGTTAAATGAAACCTACTTAGGAAAAGGAGCTTCTAATTACCCAAAGCAATAAAGACTATTACAAAACCTGTTTTAAAGAGAACAAAATATTTAAATTAAGTTTTTCTTTCTCACCAAATCAATAACATGCACATAATCAAAAGCCAACTCGAGTTGCTTGGCTTCGTCATAAGTAAACCAGCCAAAATCGGCAACCTCTTCTTCTTGTATTTTTATACTCCCCGACCACGTACCTAAAAAGCGGTATAGGAAACGGTTTTGCCATGTAGCGTTTGTTAGAATTTCTGTAGGGGTAAAATCGAGATTGACTTCTTCTTTTACTTCGCGTATCACATTTTGTTCGGCAGTTTCGTTCGGCTCGGCTCTACCGCCGGGGCACGCCCAAAAATCCGGATAAACTTTAGTGTAGTTTGAACGTTTTATCAAAAGTATTTTTTTATCCTTTAAAATAATACCCGATGCGGCTAAAACTTTTGTGTTTGTCATAGATTTCTTATTTAATTAAACTAAGTTTTCTAGAATTAAACCTCGCTTTTTTTAAAATTTATGGCTTGAAGTCTGAAGCCCGAAGTTAAAACGGCACCTTCTAACGCCCGACTTCGGTCTTCCCGCCACTTTGAGCAATAATAATTAGAGATCACTTAAAACAAGTCAATCTATTTTAAGTACTTATTAAATTTATCTTTTATGCGCCCCATCGCAATACGGGCCGTTTTGGGTTTGTTTACAGTTGCAAAGATGCGTTGTTTTGTTTTCATCAACCGCAAATACATATGGTTTTAAATCGTGTCCTTTATGGGCGCCATCGCAAAAAGGTTGCTTTTCTGATAAGCCACAAGTACACCATGCGTATTTTCTATCTTTTTCTAAGTTTACTTTTGAAGGGCTGTCGCCGGCACGTTTGGGTAATTTCATTATAATTGTTTTAGATAAGACCAAATGTAGTAAAAAAGAAATTACAAATACAAATATTTTCACCAAACATCTTGGTTGTTAAAGGGGTAAGATACCCTAATCATTCCCCAAAATAAAGGCTGTAAATTCTAAGGTCTTGTAAAATATATTTTTTGTTAAGTTATTGTTTTGCGATGAAATTAGACTAACCTCTGTATTTATAAATAATTTCTGAGCGTTTAACATCCGGCATTCCTCATCGCTTAGGATGTCTCCTGTTTTGTCAGATGTTTGCCCATTTGTTATACCTCAAAAAATACAACCAACTATCAGCAAGAAAATTGCAGTTACTCCACCAACTTAAGCGACAGCCCTTCGTATTTTAACAGAAAAACCCCTTTGTTATAAATTTTGTTAGAAGTGGCACTTTGTTTAAAATCGAATAGATGAGCCGTACGTCGTGTGGTGCCAAAATAATCTTTATCTATAAGCTTGTGCTTGCGTGCTAAACGCGCCAAGGCATCGTACACCATATCAAAACCTTTATAGACATTGGTCGAGGGCAGATTTTTGTAACGTTGTAAAAAAGTGGTGTCAAAGGCCTTAATTTGGACACTCTCAAAATCGGTATAGGTCGCCGAAGGATAGTACACACTTAGGCGTGCCAAATAAGTATTATCCATTTTATCTTTTGTTTTTCCCAAACCTATAGAAAATAGTGTTATGTCATACGATTCTTTAGCCAAAACCCCTAACGAATTAATGGTACCTTCTATTAAAACATCATCGGTGGTTAAAGTTAAAATCCAATTTTTACGACCTGTTATGGTATCTATCTTAGCCTGTAAGGTGTCGCGCGCAATATAACCGTCAATAGGTTTTACCACAATAATACTGTCTGTGTTTATAGAATCGTTACGTCTAAAACTTGCCAAGGCAGCCTTTAATCTTAAGGTCGCTTTAGGCATAGTATCGGTTACAATAATTAATTTTTGATTTGTATAATTATCGGCGATGTAGTTGATGGTTTTTTTTGTGAATTCAGATTGTAACGGAACGGTTTGCACTATTTTGGCTTCGCCGTAAGCAATGGCCTTGGCCGCAATTGAAAAAGGCGATAAAATATAGGCTTTGGTATCGGCCAAACGTCTGTTTACATAAGTAATATTTTTGGTAAACAACGGCCCCACTACCAAATCAAATCCACTAAAATCGTGGTTTTCAAAAAGTGTGTTAAGGGTATCTATACTGTTTTCAGTGTCATACACTTCGGCATGAATGACAGCGCCTTGTTTAGTCAGTGAATCTAAGGCCATTTCAGCCCCGAAATAAAAGTCGGATACAATGTTTCTCAGTTTACTCTCCGTACTGATGTTGTCAAAAGACACAGAGTCTAAACTGGTTTTAAAAGGTAGTAAAAAAAGGACATTTAAAGACGTATTTTCAGAAATACTATCGGTAAAACGGGTCATACTTCGTGGACTAATATTGGGTTTTATCTTAGGAATCCTGAGGTACAAACCCAGTTTTAATCCCTCGGTTAAATCGGGATTGAGCAATTCTAATTCTTCTTGCGTGACATTGTATTTTCTTATAAGCTTGTAAAAAGTATCGCCTTTTATAACTTTATGCACATAGAAATCAGCTGTTTCTTGCAAGACTTCTTGAATCTTGGTTTTAGGCACAAAAAGTGTATCATTTTCTTGTAGCCCTTGTCTTATTTTAGGGTTGAGGCGTTCTAATTCTTGGATGGTGATTCCGTAACGTTTGGCAATACCAAACTTGGTGTCTTGATGCTGAACAATGTATTTATTTTTATCTTTTGTAGCATTGTATTGATTAATAAGTGCTACCAATTGCGGATTGGCCGGTAATTTAATAAGTACTCCTTCTTTAAAACCACGTCTTAAAAACGGGTTTAAGCGTTTTATCTGGCCTTTAGAAAGGTCGTATAATTTGCTGAGACTTTTAAAATTATCTTGAGGTGTAATTTTGTGGTATAAATAACCGTCGGGGGCTATAGAATCGTTTAAAACACTTTTAAAATCTTGTTGTGCTTTTACGGATGTAAATCCGCCAATAAAGGCTAAAAAAACGATAATAAATTTAATCTTTTTCATATTTCATTATTCCCACTCTATGGTTGCCGGCGGTTTAGAGCTGATGTCGTACACTACTCTATTAACGCCTTTTACGTTATTTATTATTTTGTTAGACATGCTTTGCAAAAATTTGTAAGGCAAATCTACCCAATCGGCTGTCATGGCATCGGTTGACGATACGGCACGTAAAACAACTACTTTTTCATAAGTCCGCTCATCACCCATGACGCCTACCGCATTAACCGGCAATAAAATGGCACCGGCCTGCCACACATCGTCATATAAACCCCATTCTTTTAGACCGTTTATAAAAATAGCGTCAACTTCTTGTAACAAAGATACTTTTTGTGCGGTGATATCGCCTAAAATTCTAATGGCCAAGCCCGGCCCCGGAAAAGGATGACGCCCCAACAATTCGGGATTAATCCCCAAGGCTTTGCCGGCGCGACGTACCTCATCTTTAAACAACATCCGCAAAGGTTCTACAATTTTAAGTTTCATAAAATCGGGTAAACCGCCCACATTGTGATGCGATTTTATGGTAGCCGAAGGGCCTTTTACAGAAACCGATTCTATGACATCGGGGTAAATGGTGCCTTGTGCCAGCCACTTAACATCTTCTAAGTGTTTGGCCTCGTCGTCAAAAACTTCTATAAAAACTTTACCTATAAGTTTGCGTTTTTTTTCGGGGTCACTTACCCCTTTTAAAGCTTCCAAAAAACGTACCGAAGCATCGACGCCTTTAATGTTAAGCCCCATGCCTTTGTATTGTTTTAAAACGCTTTCGAATTCGTTTTTACGCAACAAACCGTTATTCACAAAGATACAATACAGATTTTTACCAATGGCTTTGTTAAGCAAAACACCGGCTACAGTAGAATCGACACCGCCCGATAATCCCAAAACAACTTTGTCGTTTTGTAATTGGGTTTTTAAAGTTGCCACAGTTGCCTCTACAAAAGCTTCAGACGTCCAATTTTGGTTGACTTTGGCAATGGTAACCAAAAAATTCTTTAGCAGGGTCAGTCCATCAGTTGTATGATACACTTCAGGGTGAAACTGAATGGCATAAGTATCTTCATCTTCTATACAAAAAGCCGCATTTTTAACGTCTTCTGTACTGGCAATTTTTTTAAAATTAGCAGGTAATTGGGCTATGGTATCGCCGTGGCTCATCCACACTTGCGATTGTAAGGGAATGTCTTTAAACAAAGGCGCATTTTTATCAATTTCTATCAAATGTGCACGACCGTATTCTCTCACTTCAGAGGGCGACACATCACCCCCAAATTTTTTCGCTAAATATTGAGCGCCGTAACACACCGCCAACAGTGGTATTTTACCTTTAATTTGGGATAAATCGGGTTGTGGCGCTTCGGGATGGTGTACAGAAAACGGACTGCCTGATAAAATAACAGCTTTAAAGGACGATAAGTCTGAGGGAATGGCGTTATACGGAAAAATTTCGCAAAATATATTGAGTTCTCTTACACGTCTGGCAATGAGTTGTGTGTACTGCGAACCGAAATCTAGAATGAGTACTTGATGTTGCATCCGCAAAAATAATATTAATTAAGTTTTGAGGCTTAATAAATTTGAAAATATTTACACACTCCTGTCAAGAGGGATTTTTGGTAAAAACACCTCGGCCATCATACAACGCACACTTCCGCCGCCGCACGCTTCAATGGTATCGGCATCGCTGTACAAAATAGTGGCGTATTTTTCGAGGCTATCTATCTGTTTTGGTGAAAGTGATTTATAAGCCGATGTACTCATGACGATATATTCTTTATTGTCTGTCCCTAAAACAGATAACATATTACCTGCAAAACTGCTTACCTGTTCTTCTGTAATGGTAATAATTTCTTTGCCATCGGCTTTTAAGTGACTGACAATGTTTTTACGTTCTTTTTTAGCGTCTATACAATCCAGACACACAACAGCAAATTGGGGTGCTACACACATTATAACATTGGTGTGATAAATAGCCAAGCGCTCATTTTCTACGGTTTGATAAGCTGTAAATATCACAGGTGTGTATTCAAAATCTTCACAAAATTCTATCAATAAATCTTCATCGGCACGAGGCGACAGGGCACAATAGGCTTTACGATTAACACGGTCTAACACTAAACTACCCGTGCCTTCTAAAAAGAGATTTTCGGCTTCGGCCGATGTATAATCCACAATATTTTTAATTTCAAAGCCTTGTTGTTCTAAAATATCTAGAATGTCCTCACGACGTTCTAAGCGGCGATTTGACGCAAACATAGGATAGAGTGCCACTGTGCCGTTGTGATGAAAGGAAATCCAGTTATTAGGGAAAATAGAATCGGGTGTATTGGGTTCTAGTGTATCGTCAACCACAATAAGGTTTACACCAACAGCTCTTAATTTAGATACAAAAGCGTCAAATTCGGCTAAAGCATTGACTTGAACCGTTTCGGGCAACATATTATCGAGTACTTTTTGATAATAATTGTTTACCGCTGTTTGTTCGTTCATTCTAAACGCCACAGGGCGAATCATTAAAATAGTATTGCTGGCTTGCGTCATTATTACAGGTTCATTATAAAGTACAAAAATACCTTAAAATTGATAAAATGTTCTTTTTTTAATATGAAATTAACATTGTTGTTTTATTTAATGAGAAGTTCTTACTTTTATCAAAAATATACATGTGCTTTCTTTTTTAAATTTTAAGCACTGCCAAAAATCAACCAACAAATACATGAAATCATTTACAGTAAATGAGCTCAATGTTTTATTAGACGGCGAACTCATAGGAAACACAACAGAATTAATTAAGGCACCCGAGCAGATAGATAAAGCCGGTAAAAACCATATCACACTTATTGACAATATGAAATACGGACGCCTTTGGGCGTCTTCAAAGGCCAGTGCTGCCATTGTAAACCAAAAACTCAATTTAGAGCCCGGCCACAACCGTGCTTTTATAAAAGTTGAAAATGTAGATTTGGTTATGGCCAAAATACTTGACCTCTTTGACCCCGGGCTTCCTGCTTTTGATACAGATATACATCCTACGGCAGTTATTCATAAATCGGCTGTATTGGGTGAAGCTTGTAAAATTGGTGCCAATTGTTATATCGGAAAAAATGTGCGCTTGGGTAAGGCTGTTGTTTTGTATCCAAATGTAACCGTAATGGATGATACTTCAATTGGTGACGATACTGTTGTATGGTCGGGAACCGTTATTCGTGAAAGAAGTGAGATTGGCGCCCGCTGTATTTTTCATTCAAATGTGAGTATAGGCGCCGATGGTTTTGGGTACCGGCCACGAGAAGACGGTAACGGGCTTGTTAAGATTCCTCAAATTGGCCATGTTATTATTGGCAACGATGTAGAAATTGGCGCCAATTCTTGTGTAGATCGCGGTAAATTCAGTGCTACAATAGTAGGCGATGGCTGTAAAATAGACAACCAGGTACAAATTGCACATAATTGCGTTATGGGACGCTCGTGTATTATGGCCGGTCATAGTGGTCTGGCGGGTTCTGTAACATTAGGCGATGGTGTTATTATTGGCGGTAGCGCCTCTATTAAAGACCATACTACCATTCATTCGGGGGCTATAGTTGGCGCCGGATCGGGTGTTATGAAAGACATACCGGCCGGCAAAACTGTTTTAGGTTATCCGGCTTGCGACTCAAGAGACATGCTCAAACAATGGCTGGCTTTAAGAAAGCTGGCTCAATTGTAAGTTAAGTTCTCTCTAAGGGTAAGGTAGAACAGCGTAACAAGCCTTCTTGTTTGGCTATTTCGGCGTAAGGTACTTTTTCTACAGTAAAGC
>CAZMBM010000001.1:43788-51609 GCA_964564475.1 uncultured Flavobacteriaceae bacterium
AACAAGCCTTCTTGTTTGGCTATTTCGGCGTAAGGTACTTTTTCTACAGTAAAGCCTTGTTCGTGTAGCCAATTGTTAAGTCTTGTAAAGTTTTTTTCTGAAACAACTACCTTTTCTGAGATAGAAAAGATATTAGAGTACATTTCGTACATTTCGTCTTTAGTAATTTCAAAAACCTTGCCTTTACCGAACAGATTGATTAAAAAATCATAATCGGATTCATCTAAAAAACCGTTTTTATGAATTATGGCTTTGTTTTCGCCGACTGGCTGAAAACAGCAATCTAAATGCAGCGCATTTTCCTTAGGATTGCTTGACTTACGCAACTCAAAAGCTTTAACTTTTTTATTGGGAAAACATTTTGTTAAGTATTCTACGGCAAATTTATTTGTTCTAGCTGTGATTTGATTTGGATAATCGGAGGCTGTATAGGTTCCTACAAAAAGATACTCATTCCAAGGCATTACATCGCCACCTTCTATATGGACTTCTTCCGGCAAGCTAATAACCTTATCGGGATTTATTTGATTGATGATATATTCTATGGCCTGTAATTCATTAATTCTATTTGGCAGAATATTCGATTTAAAAAATAAATCATCTATTACAAAGCCAATATCTCGTGTAAATATTTGATTGACGTCTTTAATTATTTCGGGACGGTAAATCTTTACCCCGTACTTTTTTAAAACCCTGTAAAAGGCATCTAGCTCTTTTACCATATCTACTTCTACGGGGTAAGTTCCTGCCAACACATGTGCTTTAGATTTAGGATCGTAACAATCTTCGGGTTTGGGTGTGGGACCGTTTTGATTGGCTACGCCGAGTATTACAGATTTTAATAAAGCTGTTTCATTTTTTACATTGGGGAAAATTTGCATTAGGGGGTATTCATTTTGAGTTGTTATATTCAAATGTAAAAATTAAAAAAACCAAAAATATATTTTTTGGTTTTTTTAACTTTATTTTAATAGTATTATCTTTTGTCTATCTCTTTAAAGGCTCTTTTTTTATGCCCGATATACAACTGTCTCGGGCGGCCAATAGGTTCGCGATTTAAACGCATTTCACGCCATTGGGCTATCCAGCCCGGTAAACGGCCTATAGCAAACATAACCGTAAACATTTCTGAAGGAATGCCCAAAGCACGGTAAATAATACCCGAATAGAAATCGACATTTGGATACAGTTTACGTTGTACAAAATAGTCATCTTTTAAGGCGACCTCTTCAAGGTGTTTTGCTATTTCAAGAGCAGGGTCTTCAACATGTAAATCGGCTAAAACTTCATCGGCAGCCGATTTTATGATTCGGGCTCTCGGGTCAAAGTTTTTATACACACGATGTCCGAATCCCATTAAACGGAAAGGATCTTTTTTGTCTTTCGCTTTTAGAATATACTTTTCTACATCGCCACCGTCATTCATAATTTGTTCAAGCATTTCAATTACCGCTTGATTGGCACCACCGTGTAATCTGCCCCAAAGCGCAGAAACACCTGCCGAAATAGAAGCAAATAGTCCGGCTTCTGAAGAACCTACAATTCTAACAGTTGAGGTAGAACAATTTTGTTCGTGATCTACGTGTAAGATTAATAGTTTATCTAAAGCTTTTACAGCCACAGGATTTATTTTATATTCTTCTGTAGGGATTTTAAACAACATCTGCATAATATTAGAAATGTAGTCTAATGAATTATCAGCGTAGTTCAAAGGCGTTCCGCTATTTTTACTGTGGGCCCAAGCGGCTAACACAGTAAACTTACCCAACAACTTCACAACGGCACTGTACAAATCTTTTTCAGAATTTATATCGACTGTAGCGGGATTAAAAGCGGTTAAGGCACTTGTAAGTGATGACAGCATTCCCATAGGATGGGCTGCTTTTGGAAAACCATCAATAATATTCTTTATTTCTTCGTTTAACAAAGATTCGTTTTTGATATCTTTTTCAAACTTATCAAATTGTGCTTTTGTAGGTAACTCTCCAAAAATAACCAAGTAGGCTACTTCTAAAAAATTAGAGTTATTTGCCAATTCTTCTATGGCATACCCTCTGTAACGCAAAATGCCTTCTTCACCGTTTAAAAAAGTAATGGCACTTTCACATGCCCCCGTATTTTTAAAACCCGGATCGAGAGTAATGATTCCTTCTGTAACACTTCTTAATGTTTTCAAATCTATAGCTATCTCATTTTCACTACCTCGTAAAACAGGAAATTCATAGCGTTTTCCGTCAACTTCTAATATGGCCTTTTCATTCATTTTCTTTTTCTTTTTTAGTCTCACAAATTTGCACGAATTTACAAAATATTGACCTCTTTTAAAAATAATTTAGGCTTTAACTATGCCGTCTGTAACATAATTAACAAAACTTTTACTATTTTTATTCGGTACAGGTAAAATTGGAACTCTAAATAATAATCTAGGCTATTTTTTAAGTTGCGGTATGAAATAAAACACCTTCCAACAAATTGTAAAAATTATTTTTGAATTTTAAAGGCTTTCATTTGAGGATAATAAGCAGTATCGCCTAATTCTTCTTCAATCCTCAGTAATTGATTATATTTAGAAATCCTGTCTGTTCTAGAGGCCGAACCCGTTTTAATTTGACCCGTATTTAAGGCTACGGCTAAATCGGCTATAGTCGTATCTTCGGTTTCACCTGAACGATGAGATATAACACAGGTGTAACCTGCATTATGTGCCATATTTATGGCCGCTATGGTTTCGGTTAAAGTCCCTATCTGATTTAATTTAATTAAAATTGAATTTGCAGATTTCTCTCTTATGCCACGTGCCAAACGTTCTACATTAGTCACAAAAATATCATCTCCTACAATTTGAATTTTATTTCCTAAGACTTCGTTTTGGAGTTTCCACCCTTCCCAATCGTCTTCTGCCATGCCATCTTCAATAGAAATAATAGGATATTTTGAAACCAAGTATTTTAAATATTCTACTTGTTCTGCCGATGAACGAACAGCGCCGTTTTCGCCTTCAAATTTGGTATAATCGTATTTTCCGTCAACATAAAATTCTGATGAGGCCGGGTCTAAGGCTATCATCACTTCTTCTCCGGCTTTATAACCGGCCTTGGTTATGGCTTTTATAATAGTTTCTAAAGCATCTTCTACACCCTCAAAGTTTGGTGCAAAACCGCCTTCATCGCCTACAGCGGTACTTAAACCACGTTCTTTTAGTACTTTTTTAAGATTGTGAAATATTTCTGTACCCATCTTTATGGCTTGGGTAAAGTTTTTAGCCAATACAGGCATAATCATAAATTCTTGAAAAGCAATAGGCGCATCAGAGTGTGAACCGCCATTGACAATATTCATCATAGGAACGGGAAGCGTATGGGCACTTACACCTCCTATGTATCTGTAAAGTGGCAAATTGAGTTCATTGGCCGCCGCTTTTGCAACAGCCAAAGAAACGCCTAAAATGGCATTAGCGCCAAATTTTGCTTTATTGGGCGTACCATCTAAATCTATTAAAGCTTGGTCTATTGTATTTTGTTCAAAAACAGAATAACCTATTAGTTCCGGTGCCATTAAATCATTAACATTGGCCACAGCTTTTAAAACACCTTTCCCCATATAATCTGCCCCACCGTCTCTTAACTCTACGGCTTCATGTTCTCCGGTTGAGGCGCCTGACGGAATAGCAGCACGACCCAAAACACCATTTTCTGTAATAACATCTACTTCGACAGTAGGATTCCCTCTTGAGTCAAATATTTGACGGGCATAAATTGCTACAATTGTACTCATTTTTAAATATTTAAGTTAACTATAATTGACAATGCAAGTTACTAATTAAACGTTTATTAAAAGTTGGATTCGCAAATATTATACGATATCGTTTTCGTGTTCTGTTAGATACTGATTATGATTTAGATGGCAACATATTGATAAAATCGTCAAACAGGTAAGACGAATCATGAGGCCCCGGACTCGCTTCGGGGTGGTATTGAACAGAAAAACACGCTTTATTTTTTATACGCATGCCGGCTACCGAATCGTCATTTAAATGAATATGTGTCATTTCAAAATGACTATTCTTTAACAGTGATTGTTTATCGACTACAAATCCGTGATTTTGTGATGTTATTTCACCTTTCCCTGTTTGTAAATTCTTTACAGGATGGTTTATGCCTCTGTGGCCATTGTGCATTTTATAGGTTTTAATGTTGTTTGCCAAAGCAATAACTTGATGCCCTAAACAAATGCCAAAAAGCGGTAAGTTTTTATCTAAAATTGTCTTTGCCAGTTCTTGAGCGGCTTTTAATGGTTCTGGATCGCCGGGACCATTAGATAAAAAGTAACCATCGGGGTTGAAATCCTGCATTTGCTCAAATGACGTGTCAAATGGAAATATTTTAATATAGCAATCGCGTTTGGCGAGATTTTTTAAAATATTCTGTTTTATACCCAAATCTAAGGCGGCTATTTTATAAGTAGCCTCTTTGTTTCCGTAATAATAAGGCTCTTTTGCAGACACTTTACAGGCCAAGTTTAATCCTACCATATTAGGCACATTAGCGAGTTTTTGTTTTAAAGTCTCTACATCATCTATTTCTGTAGAAATTATGGCATTCATAGCACCCTTATCGCGAATATGACGTACTAAAGCACGTGTATCGACATCTGATATGACCACAAGTTTATTTTTTTCCAGCCAATTAAAAAGTGAATCTGTAGCCTTTGGTCTTGAATATTTCTGGCTAAAGTTCCGACAAATTAAACCCGATATTTTGATACTTTCAGATTCTACTTCGCCTTCAAATGTGCCGTAATTACCTATATGGGCATTTGTTGTGACCATTAATTGCCCAAAATATGAAGGGTCTGTGAAAATTTCTTGATAACCTGTAGTACCTGTATTAAAGCATATTTCGCCTACAGCTGTGCCTTTTATTCCGATTGATTTACCATAAAAAATAGTACCGTCTTCTAAGAGTAGTAGGGCTTTTTTTTGTAGTTTATAGTCCAATTTAATATATTTAGAAGTTTTGCAAATTTATAACGAATTCTCTTCATAAAAAAAAGACAAACTAAATAGTTTGTCTTTTTTTTTTTTAAATTTAAGAAATACCCATTTATTTTTCTTCTTTAGGGTTCTCTTTTTCTGCAGGTTTTTCAGTAGCCTTTGGGGCTTCTTTTGCTTCTGCTTTTGTTTCTTCAACAACAGGGCTCACTTCTTTTTTAGTTTTACCACGACGTGTTGACTTTTTCTTTTTCTTACCGTTAGGATTGTAAAGTTCGTTATAATCAACTAACTCTACCATTGCCATATCGGCATTATCGCCTTGACGGTTACCTAATTTAATTATACGCACATAACCTCCCGGCCTGTCGGCTACTTTAGTAGCCACATCTCTAAATAACTCTGTGATGGTATTCTTATCTTTTAAATAACTAAAAACCACGCGACGGTTGTGTGTGTTGTCTGTTTTAGATTTTGTTATAAGCGGTTCTACATACTGACGTAAAGCTTTTGCTTTGGCCACAGTTGTATTAATGCGTTTATGTATAATTAAAGAGCAAGCCATATTGGCAAGCATAGCTTTTCTATGTGCCGTCTTACGTCCTAAATGATTGAATTTTTTTCCGTGTCTCATCTTACTATTAACTTTAAACCAAAGTGGTTGTTAGTCTCTGTCTAATTTATATTTACTTAAGTCCATTCCGAATTGTAAACCTTTAATATTTACAAGTTCATCTAACTCTGTTAAAGATTTTTTACCAAAATTTCTAAACTTCATCAAGTCGTTTTTGTTAAAGGATACTAAATCTCCTAAAGTATCTACTTCTGCCGCTTTTAAGCAGTTAAGGGCTCTTACAGAAAGATCCATATCAATCAAACGTGTTTTTAACAATTGACGCATATGTAATGATTCTTCATCATACGTTTCTGTTTCGGCAATTTCATCGGCTTCAAGCGTAATACGTTCATCTGAAAACAACATAAAGTGATGAATTAAAATTTTAGCCGCTTCGGTTAAAGCATCTTTAGGGTTTATAGAACCGTCTGTTTCTATATCAAAAATCAACTTTTCGTAATCGGTTTTTTGTTCTACCCTAAAGTTTTCTATGGCGTATTTTACATTTTTAATAGGTGTAAAAATAGAATCTGTAAAGATTGTGCCCAAAGCAACACCCGACTTTTTATTGTCATCGGCCAAAACAAATCCACGTCCTTTTTCTATTGTAATTTCAAAATCTAATTTGACAGATTTTTCCATTTTACAAACAACTAAATCGGGATTTAAAACTTGAAATCCTGAAATAAATTTTTGAAAATCTCCGGCTGTTAATTGCTCTTGTCCTTTAACAGAAATAGAAACTGTTTCGTTATTGGTGTCTTCAATTTGCTTTTTAAAACGTATCTGTTTTAAATTTAAAATAATCTCTGTCACATCTTCTACTACACCTTTGATGGTAGAAAATTCGTGTTCTACACCTTCTATTCTCAAAGAGGTGATGGCATAGCCTTCTAATGAAGATAATAATACTCTTCTTAATGCATTTCCTACGGTTAAACCATAACCTGGTTCTAGGGGTCTAAACTCAAATCTACCGTGAAAATCAGTAGATTCTATCATTATAACCTTATCGGGTTTTTGAAAATTTAATATTGCCATAGTTAATATATCATTATTTAGAGTATAACTCTACGATTAATTGTTCTTTTATTGTTTCAGGAATCTGAATACGTTCCGGTACTGTAACAAAAGTGCCTTGTTTGGTTTCACTATTCCAAGTTAGCCATTCAAATACATTTTTATTATTACTTATAGAGTCTTCTATTGCTTGAAGTGACTTAGATTTTTCTCTAACGGCTACTTCATCATTAGGTTTGAGCAGATAAGAAGGTATGTTAACTATTTTACCGTTTACGGTAATATGTCTGTGAGATACCAATTGACGTGCTGCACGACGTGATGGGGCTATACCCAATCTAAATACAACGTTGTCTAAGCGCGATTCGCACAACTGTAATAATATTTCACCTGTAATACCTTTACTTCTAGAAGCTTTTTCAAATAAATTTTTAAATTGACGCTCTAGAATACCATAAGTATATTTTGCTTTTTGTTTTTCTTGTAACTGTACAGCGTACTCTGATTTTTTACCGCGACGTCTGTTGTTACCATGTTGTCCTGGAGGATAATTTTTCTTTGCGAAAGATTTATCATCTCCAAAAATAGCTTCGCCAAATTTACGCGCTATTTTAGTTTTTGGTCCTGTATATCTTGCCATTTTAAATTGTTTTAAAAGATAGGGTTATGAATTAAGGCTTACTCCTTCGATAACCTAACAATCTATCTCTTTCTATATTAATAATTAATTAAACTCTTCTGCGTTTTGGTGGACGACATCCATTATGAGGCAGTGGCGTTACATCTATAATTTCTGTAACCTCAATACCGTTATTGTGTAATGTTCTGATAGCAGACTCTCTACCATTACCCGGTCCTTTAACATAAACTTTTACTTTTCTCAATCCGGCTTCATGTGCTACTTTGGCACAATCTTCTGCGGCTGTTTGAGCGGCGTAAGGTGTGTTCTTTTTAGAACCTCTAAACCCTTGCTTCCCTGCAGATGACCAAGAAATAACATCACCCCCTTTATTGGTTAGTGAAATAATAATATTGTTAAATGAAGCTGTTATGTGTGCTTCTCCAACAGATTCAACTATAACTTTACGTTTTTTTGAACTTGACTTCGCCATACTATTTATTATTTAGTTGCTTTCTTTTTGTTAGCAACTGTTTTACGTTTTCCTTTTCTAGTTCTAGAATTGTTTTTAGTGTG
>CAZMBM010000002.1:0-13930 GCA_964564475.1 uncultured Flavobacteriaceae bacterium
CGTCATGTGCCTTGTTATTTTGCTTCTAAATCATTTCAAAACAGTTATTTAGAATCACTTTGGATGAAGGCCAAACGCACAAAAAAAGCACAAATTTACGTAACCGATATCGTGCCCGGTTTTGTAGAGACCAAAATGGCTACGGGCAGTACTTTTTGGAAAGCCCCGTTAGATAAGGCCACAAAGCAAATTTATTCAGCTATTAAAAAGAAAAAGAAGAAAGCCTATATCACTCGGCGTTGGCGTTTTGTAGCGGTACTTATAAGAATTTTACCGGCAAATATTGTTATGAAATACCTATGAACGCCTAATTATTAGTTAAACCGAAATCAACAATAAAAATGAAAAATAAGTTATATGCCGTGCAAGCATTTCATGAAGCTTTTGGTCTTGGAATGTCGCAATATCCCGTAGCCAAATTATCCGATAAAGTTCTTAAACTACGGTTTGATTTAATGCAAGAAGAGAATCAAGAGTATCTTGAAGCTGCTAAAAACAATGATTTAATAGAGGTAGCCGATGCGCTTGGTGATATGCTTTACATACTTTGTGGCACCATTTTAGAGCACGGTATGCAACATAAAATTGAAGAAGTTTTTGACGAGATTCAACGGAGCAACATGAGCAAGTTAGGCGCCGACGGGAAACCCATTTATCGCGAAGACGGCAAGGTTATGAAAGGGCCTAATTATTTTAAGCCTAACATCAAAGAAATTTTAGATAAATAAGACGTCACCCTGAGCCTACCTGCCGCAAGCACGGCGCAGCGAAGGATCTATTTTATTATTCAATCAATACCCGCCAGCCAAAAGGATCATCAGCTTTATTGGTTTGTATATCGGTTAAACGTTTTTTGAGTTTTAAAGCGTAACTATCTTCCGGCAAGGGTGTTTCATAGGCTTCGTCCTTATATCTAAAACCCAAAACCGGACTGATAACAGCGGCTGTTCCGGCGCCAAATATTTCTTTTAACGATCCGTCTTTAGCTGCGGCAATTAACTCTGTTACGGTAACATAACGCACATCGACTTTATAGCCCATAGATTGGGCCAAGTCTATCAAACTTTTACGGGTTACACCGTCTAAAATACGGTCGCTTGTTGGAGCGGTATAAAGGGTGTCGTTTATTCTAAAAAAGACATTCATAGCCCCCGCTTCTTCTAGATTTTGATGGGTACTGGCATCGGTCCAAATAACCTGTTGCAAGCCTTCTTGATGCGCCAATTCTTGCGGGTAAAACTGTCCGGCATAATTTCCGGCAGCTTTGGCAAATCCTGTACCACCATTGGCAGAACGGCTGTATTTGTCGGCAATCCGCACACGTACCTCTCCGCTAAAATAGGCTTTGGCAGGAGAACAGATTATCATAAATTTATAGGTATCAGAAGGTGATGCCGACACGCCGGCCTCAATAGCAATGGCAAAAGGTCTTAAGTATAACGAATTGCCCTCGCCGGTTTTTATCCAATCTTTTTCAAGCTTTACCAAAGTTTTAAGACCTTCCAAAAAATAGTCGGCCGGTAATTCGGGCATGGCCAAGCGCTTTAACGACTTGTTCATCCGCCTTTGGTTCTCGTCGGGTCTAAACAACCACACCTTTCCTTGTGTATCTTTATAAGCCTTCATTCCTTCAAAACACGCTTGGCCGTAATGAAAAACTTTGGCCGATGGCGGTAAAGACAGGTTGTGATAAGGCACAATTTTTGGCTTTTGCCAAGCCCCATCAATATAATCACACTCAAACATATAATCTGTAAAAATTTTACCGAAAGGTAAATTGTCAAAATCTACTTCAGAAATATGCGATTTTTCTATTTTTTGAACTGTAATTTTCGTAGCCATAAGAGTTGTGGTATTTGTAGACAAAGATAGTGATAATTAGCTTATTTTTGCAGGGTAAGGACGGGTTTACGTGGATTTAATAAAGTCTTAAAATCTTTAACTTTCTTACATCTAAATTGTTAATTTGTTAAAATAATAATTGTAATTTTTTAAAAATACTTAATAATTTGAAGCGAAAAATTATACTCACCCGTGACGGTTCAAGCAGTTTAGAACTTTTAGATGTTAAAGAGCAGTATCATTCTACCTTTGGCGCCATTCAAGAAGCACGGTTTGTGTATATCCAAAACGGATTAAACCATGTATTTTCTAAATGGCTAAAAATTAAAAACCTGTCTGTCTTAGAAATGGGTTTTGGTACGGGGCTCAATGCCTTTTTAACTTTTTTGTACGCTGTTAAAAATGATATTAAGGTCAATTATGCCGCCATCGAAGCCTATCCGCTTAAAGCGGATGAGGTAAAGCAACTTAATTATGTTGCCCGGCTTCAAGCCAAAAAATATGCCACTGTTTTTGCCGACTTTCATAAGGTAAAACAGGGAATAGTCACACGTATAAATCCTAATTATGATTTGACTTTGCATTTAGATTTATTAGAAGATTATAAACCAACCGGGCAATATCACCTTATTTACTTCGATGCTTTTGGTCCCGCTATTCAACCTGAACTGTGGACGGAAACTGTTTTTAAAAAGATGTACAACAGTTTATTGCCACAAGGTGTTTTGGTAACCTATTCGGCCAAAGGGCAGGTACGGCGTAATATGCAAAAGGTTGGTTTTAAGGTAGAGCGCCTCGATGGCCCTTCGGGAAAAAGAGAAATGTTACGTGCTACAAAAAGTTAAGCGATAAATCTTTATCTTTGAAGGAGAAAATTTATTAAAATGGAATTCAACCGTATCCGTAAACCTAAAGGAGGCAATAAAAAACGCGCTTTTGTCTTATTACTTTTACTTGTTCTAATCTCGGTAATATGGCTCAATATAGACAAGCTAATGGCATTGCTCTTTTAATATGTTTTTAAAAAAAGACATATTTTCAGAAGAAAAAAACAGTCTTATAAACCTGTTTAAAAATCACGTGTCTCCGGGCAAAGTTACTTTCTTTAAAAAGTACAAAATGAATTTTGTCATGGGCCGTCGCGACGGGCCGTGGCTTTTTGATTTAGAGGGTCAAAAAAAATTATTTAATCTACACTCAAACGGAGGCGTTTTTAATCTGGGACACCGCAGTAAAGAAATAACAAGTCTCTTAAAAGAACAACTCGATTTTTACGATATTGGTAACCACCATTTATTGAGCAAACCCAGAGCCGAATTGGCAGCCTTGTTAGCTAAACTCATGCCGGGGGACTTAAATTACACCATTTTTGGAGTAAGTGGTGGCGAGGCCATAGATACAGCCTTAAAAATAGCCCGCGCTTATACAAGTCGCCCAAAAATTATATCGGTTTACGGAGGCTACCACGGTCATACGGGTTTAGCCTTGCAAACCGGTGATGCCCAATACAGAATCCCTTTTTTGTTCGATTCGACCGAATTTATTCAGGTTCCTTTTAACGATTTAGAAGCCTTACAGACCGTTTTAAAAAATGATGTAGCGGCGGTTATTTTAGAAACCATTCCCGCCACTTTGGGGATGTTAATGCCCGAAAAAGGTTATTTAAAATCGGTAAAAAAATTGTGTCAAGACAACAAGAGTCTTTTAATTTTAGACGAGGTACAAGCCGGCTTAGGACGTACCGGGAAGTTGTGGGCTTTTGAACATTTTGATGTTGTGCCCGATATGGTAGTCTTGGCCAAAGGCTTGTCAGGCGGCATATACCCAATCACGGCAACGGTTATAGATGAGAAATTAATGACTGTTTTTAAAGAGGATCCTTTTATTCATATTTCTACGTCGGGCGGTGCCGAATTGGGCTGTTTAGTGGCTCAAAAAGTTTTAGAAATAAGTTCAAATACGACCTTTTTAAATAAGGTAAACAGTTTGTCCGATTTATTTTTAAAAGCACTGAACAGATTACAACAAAAACACAATACGTTTTTTAAAGGTATCCGCCAAAAAGGCTTGATGATAGGTCTCGAACTTAAAGACGAATTGGCCGGACCCGCCCTTACCAAAGCGGCCTATGATAATGATTTACTACTTATTTACGCCAATAACAACACTGCAATTGTCCAATTTTTACCCCCGTTGGTTGTCACAGAAGCAGATGTTGATTTTGTAGAAAAACAACTGGATAAAGCTTTTAAAGATGCTAAACTATTGCACAAAGCTCTAAAGTTGAAAGAAGGGCTGGGAAAATTATTTAAATAACAGATGTCTGTAGATATAGCACATATCCAATTATTTGAAACGGGTCTCAACGTACAGTATCCCGAAAAATCTGAAATACCCGCTACCATTGTGGGCTATGGCGAAATTTCGTCTATTTTTAAAATCAAACCTTACGGCGATTGGGTGTTTAAACGCTTGCCATTGTTTACAAATGAAGATGACGCCACACAATACATCAAAAAATATAACAATTATGTAAACTATTTAAAAGAAGCCGGCATTAGTTTGCCTAAAGACGATGCGCTTATCATCACCTCAAAAAAAGTAGTGGTTTATGTGGCTCAAGAAGCTTTAAAGAAAGCCGATTTATGTCAGAATAAACTACATTCACTACCGCAAGAGGACGCTCTAAAAATGATTTGCAATATTTTCGTCGAAATAAACAAAGTAGCCGACTTTAATCAAAAAAATAAAGAGACAACCTTGTCTATTGACGGTCAAATCTCTAATTGGGCACTAGTAGATAGAAAATTAATGTATTTTGATACCAGCACGCCACTTTTTAAAGTTAAGGGTGTCGAACAAATGGATCCCGAATTACTGCTCAATAGTACACCCAAAGCTTTGCGTTGGCTTATCCGTAAATTCTTTTTACAAGAAGTAATGGACAGGTATTACGACCTAAGACTTATTTACGTCGATCTGATTGCCAATCTCTACAAAGAAAAAAAGACAGATTTAATAAACAACTCGCTTTCGTTGGCCAATAATTTACTTCCAAAAGGCAGTTCCCGTATCACCCGAAAAGAAATTGATAAATACTACCAAAACGACAAATTTATTTGGCAGTTGTTTTTGGCTTTGCGCCGCTTAGACCGGTGGCTGACCAATCATGTTTTAAGAAAACAGTACGAATTTATTTTACCCGGAAAAATTGAGCGGTAGTTATGTGCGATACTTTTATAGCCTTACCGCAAACCACCGCCGATGCCACTGTTATTTTTGGAAAAAACAGCGATAGGGAGGCTAATGAACCCCAAATAATTGAGTACCATCCCGAAAAATTATACCCTAAAAATACCACACTTAAATGCACTTATATCGAAGTGCCACAACAAGAGAAAACCAATGCTGTTATAATAAGCCGTCCTTTTTGGATGTGGGGTGCCGAAATGGGCGTCAATGCACAAGGCGTGGTTATCGGTAACGAAGCGGTGTTTACCAAATTAAAAGTGGCTAAAAAGGACGTTCTTACGGGGATGGATTTATTGCGATTGGCTTTAGAACGTGCCAATTCGGCCACGGCAGCTAAACAAGTAATCATAGATTTGTTAGACAAATATGGCCAGGGCGGAATAGGAGGCTATCACGATAAAAACTTTAGATATCACAACAGCTTTTTAATTGCCGATAAAAAAGAGGCCTGGGTTTTAGAAACAGCCGGACGGTTTTGGGTGAGCAAGAAAGTAGATGATTTTTACGCTATCAGCAATGGTTTAACCATCACATCAAACTATGACGCTATTCATCCCGAAGCCATAGCCTATGCGACTAAAAAGGGTTGGGTAAAAGGGGCGTTTAATTTTTCTAAAGCCTTTTCGGATTCTGTTTACACCACTTTTTCGGGGTCTAAAAAGCGTCAATGTAGGGCAACAGAAATTTTAATAAATAACTACTTTAAAATTGATGTGTCTGTGGCGATGGCACATTTAAGAGACCATAATATGTCAGATTTTGAGCCGTCAAAATCTTTGATAAGCAATAGTATTTGTGCCCATGCCGCCAACGGTTTAACCCGTCATGCGTCGCAAACCACGGGTTCTATGATTGTGCATTTAAGCCAAGATAAACCCACCGTTTGGGTAACAGCCTCATCATCACCTTGTTTATCGGTATTTAAACCGTTGTGGTTTGAAGGACGTGTTGTTCCCGATTTGGGTACCAAACCGGAGACTTTATTCGATAATTCTTCATTTTGGTGGCGCTCTGAATTGTTGCATCGTTTGGTTTTAAAAGATTTTAAAAACAGGCGAAAAATTATCATCCCCGAAAGGGATAAGCTAGAAAATGAATTGTTAAAAAAAGTGTATAATGACAAGAAAAAACATTTTTTAGAGAGCAAAATAGCCTTTGAAAAAAATTGGGAACTATTAGAGCAGTGGCTTCCACAAATTAAAAATTTACCCATAAAAAGCAATGCGAATATTTTCTACAGAAGTTACTGGAGGCGTTTAAACAGAAAAGTAAAAATAACTGTATAAAATCATTGTACTGATGAAATTTAAATACCTGCTTTATATTTTAATAGTTTTACTGATGGGTTTTTTTGTGTGGAGCCGTTCAGGACGTCATTGGTCAACGCCCTACACTTATAAACCCATAGCCAATTTTGTCGATTTTAAAAAGGATTCATCCACAGCTAATATTGTGGGTATGCAGGTTTATATGACGAATTTAGATTATAGATCAGCCGAAACTTTTTACAATAAATTAGATTACTACCTTGAGGCAGCGCGGCAAAAACAATGGTTGAAACCGCAGACTACGGTTGTTTTTCCCGAACATATTGCCACCTGGTTGGTGGCTGCCGGTGAAAGAAAAGCCGTTTTTGAGTCGGCAACTGTAGAGGGCGCTATGAAAATAATTGTTTTGTCTCATTTGCCTTTGTTTTTAATAAAATATGTGAGGTCTGAAGCTTCAGAGAAATCTAAGGAAGCTGTTTTTAAATTAAAGGCCACAGCTATGGCTAAAATGTATCAAGAAGTGTTTTCTAAATTGTCTAAAAAATACAAAGTTAACATTGTGGCGGGCTCTGTTTTTTTGCCAAATCCAATTTTGGAAGACGGTAAGATTAAAGTCAGAAACGGCTCTCTTTTTAATGTGAGTGCCTTGTTTAAAACCGATGGCAGTATTGAACCACCACTGATTTTAAAGAAATTTCCCACCACAGATGAATTGTCATTTTGTGAACCTTCTAAAGAGCCAAGTAAGACATTTAAAATAAACAGTAAAAATGTGGGAGTACTTATTTGCGCCGATGCATGGTTTCCACAAAACTACAGAGAGCTCAATTTAAAAAAAGCTTCTGTCGTACTTGTACCGGCCTATTCTGCAGGGCATAACTTATGGGCTACCAAATGGAAAGGATACAATAAACTCAAAGAACGCGATGTTACTCCAAAAGATATTAATGTTTTGGATATTGGAAAGATAACCGAAGGTATGGCCTGGCATAAATACACACTTGTACGCAGCAAAAACACGCGTATTAAAACGGCTGTGGCTGTTTTTTTAAGAGGGAAAATATGGGATTTAGGCACAGACGGACAATCGTTTATTTGGAGGGAAGGACAGCTTAAATCGGTACCCAAAACAGAGGGACCGGTACTTTTTAATGTTGAAATGTAGTTGAACGGCTCTGCGAAATTGAATAACGACAAATTAATTGTTGAGCATTTCCCAGAGTCTGTCTTTTAATTCGGTTAAACCTGTTTGGGCTACCGACGAAATAAACAAATGGGGCACATCTTTGGGTATATCGGCTTTAATTTCAGCAACGAGTTCATCATCTAACATATCCGATTTAGAAATGGCCAACAATCTGCTTTTATCTAATAACTCGGGATTGTGTAATTTGAGCTCATTGAGTAGAATATGGTATTCTTTATTAATATCGTCACTGTCGGCAGGGACAAGAAAAAGCAAAAGAGAATTCCGTTCTATATGTCTTAAAAACCGGTATCCCAAGCCTTTACCTTCTGAGGCTCCTTCTATAATTCCGGGGATATCAGCCACCACAAACGATTGATAATCGCGGTAGGCTACAATGCCCAAATTGGGTTTAAGTGTTGTAAAAGCATAATCGGCAATTTTGGGTTTGGCCGCCGTTATAACCGACAGTAGCGTCGATTTACCGGCATTTGGAAAGCCCACCAAGCCCACATCAGCCAATAATTTAAGTTCTAGTAAAAACCAATTTTCTTTACCTTCAACGCCCGGTTGTGCATAACGGGGTGTTTGATTAGTGGGTGATTTAAAATGCCAATTGCCACGCCCGCCCATGCCGCCTTCAAGCAGTATTCTTTCTTCGCCTTCTGTGGTGATTTCAAAAAGGACTTCTTCTGTTTCGGCATCTTTAACAATGGTGCCTAACGGCACGTCGATAATCTTGTCTTCGCCGTCTTTGCCTGTACTGCGGTTTTTACTGCCGTGTCCACCATGTCCGGCTTTGGTGTGTTTTTTAAATTTAAGATGAAAAAGTGTCCATAAATTGGCGCTGCCCCGTAAAATAATATGACCACCACGGCCACCGTCGCCGCCATCGGGACCACCTTTTGTGATATATTTTTCGCGGTGTAAATGTACAGAGCCTTTTCCGCCGTTTCCGGAAGCCGCAAATATTTTTACATAATCAACAAAATTACCTTCGGTCATATAAATAAGTTTTACAAAGTGTCGAAAACAGCACACAAACGGTCTGTTATTTCTTGGATACTGCCCACGCCGTTAACGCCGTAATATTTGTTTTGAGCAGTGTAATAATCAACTAAAACAGCGGTTTTATTTTGGTATTCGTTAAAACGGTTTCTAATTTTCTCTTCGTCTTGATCATCGGGCCGGCCACTGGTTAAACCGCGTTTTAAAAGGCGTTCTACCAATAAGTTTTCGGGGACTTCCAAAGCAATCATCGCGTTAATTTGGGTGCCTTTCGAGGCTAAAAAGGCGTCTAAAGCCGTGGCTTGTGAATTGGTTCTTGGAAAGCCGTCGAAAATAATACCATTGGCGTTGAGGTTTTTATCCACTTCGGCTTTGAGCATATCTATGGTTACCACATCGGGAACTAAATCGCCCTTATCCATATATGATTTTGCCAAAATGCCCAAAGGGGTATTATTTTTAATATTAAACCTGAACACGTCGCCTGTGGAAATATGAATGAGCTGATAGCGTTCTTTTAAAAATGCGGCCTGTGTGCCTTTTCCGGCACCCGGAGGACCAAAAAGAACAATGTTTTTCATTAATTGGTTGTTTTTAATTGGTATATATCGGGTAAATTACGTCCTAGACCGTCGTAATCTAAACCGTAACCTACAATAAATTTATTGGGAATAGAAAGGCCTATATAATCTATTTTTAAATCCTTTTTAAAAACGTCGGGTTTAAAAAATAGTGTGGCAATCTTTAAAGCTTTTACTTTTTTGTCTTTAAATATCTGATAAATCTCTTCTAAAGTATTTCCCGTGTCGATAATATCTTCTAAAATAACAACGGTTTTACCTTCTATATTTTCTTGTAAGCCTACCAATTCTTTCACTCTTCCTGTTGTTGAAGTTCCTAGGTAGGAGGCTAATTTAACAAATGACACTTCGCAAGGTTTGTTGTACTGTCTTACAATATCGGCTACAAACATAAACGACCCATTTAAAATGCCTATAAAAAGAGGTTGTTCGTCTTGTAAATCGGCAGCCATATCTTGTGCTAATTTTTTTACGGTTGCTTCAATTTTTTGAGCCGCTATAAATGGGATAAAGAATTTATTGTGAAGTTTTAAGGCATCCATAGTTCTTAACTTTGTGCAAAATAACAAAAAAACCATCTCAAAATGAGACGGTTTTTTAATTATTTATACATTTTTATTTTGTATTCTTATCGGCCTTTTTAGAGGTGAGATACATAATAGGCGACGCTATAAATAATGACGAATAGGTTCCTACAATAACCCCTACAATTAAGGCAAACATAAAGCCGCGAATGGTTTCGCCACCATCAATAAAAATGGCTAATAACACAAGCAAGGTAGTTAATGAGGTATTTATAGTTCTGCTCAAAGTACTGCTCAAGGCTTTATTTATTCTTGTTTCTTGATTCCAAGAGTGATGTAAATTAGCAAACTCTCTAATACGGTCGAATATAACCACCGTATCATTTAAAGAGTAGCCTACCACAGTAAGAATGGCTGCAATAAAGGCTTGGTCTATTTCTAAGTCGAAAGGCAAATATTTGTACAGTAACGAGAAGGTTCCCAGTACAACCAATACGTCGTGGAATACAGCCACTACGGCACCTAAACTGAATTGCCATTTTCTAAAGCGCAATAAGATGTATAAAAAGACAACAATTAGCGAACCTAAAATCGCCCAAAAAGCATCTTTTTTAATATCATCGGCAATGGTTGGACCCACTTTTACAGCCTGCATAATGCCAATTTTATGGGCTGTTTCGCCACCCGGCTTGAATTGTTTTAGGGTCATGCCGTCGGGTAAGAAAGCTTTAACACCATCAAACAATTTTTGTTGTACTTCGTCATCGGCTTCAAGGCCGTTTTCATCAACATTGTACTTGGTGGTTATTTTTAGTTGGTTGGTATTTCCAAAGGTCTTGACTTCGGGCGTACTGCCAAAAATATCTTTAAGCGCATTGCCCACTTCAGGAGGGCTAATAGCTTTTTCGAAACGAACCGTATAAGTACGACCGCCTTTAAAATCGACACCGTAATTGAGCCCGTTAGTAAATAGAGAAACCAAACCGGCTACAATAATAGTACCCGATATAAAAAAGGCTATTTTGCGTTTTCTTAAAAAGGTTATGTCTAAATCTTTAAACCAATTACGGGTTATTTTTGTATCGAAGGTTAAAGAGTGGTCTTTTTTCATATACCACTCAATAAGCAAACGAGTAATGAATATGGCACTGAATAAAGAGGTGAGGATACCTATCATTAAGGTAGTGGCAAATCCTTTTATGGGACCCGAGCCAAAAATAAACAGAATAAGACCGGTTAGTAATGTAGTAATATTGGCATCCAGAATAGACGAAAGCGCCCCGCCAAAACCATCTCTAATGGCTTCTTTTACGCCTTTTCCTTTGGCAAATTCTTCTTTTATGCGTTCGTAAATAAGCACGTTGGCATCAACTGACATACCAATGGTCAATACAATACCGGCAATACCGGGTAGCGTAAGGACAGCCCCAAATCCGGTAAGAACACCAAATATGTACAAGATGTTTGTAATAAGCGCTATGTCGGCAAAAATACCAGCCTTACCATAATACAAAATCATCCAAAGTAAAATAAGCGCTAAAGCAATTAAAAAGGAATTCACACCACTGTCAATAGCTTCTTGACCTAGCGAGGGCCCCACGATTTCTGATTGAATTATTTGGGCAGGCGCCGGTAATTTACCCGCTTTTAAAACGTTGGCTAAATCTTGTGCTTCGTTTATGGTAAAATTACCCGAAATAGAAGTGCGACCACTTGTAATAGCGTCATTTACCCGTGGTGCGGTATAGACATAGTTATCTAAAACCACTGCTACAAATTTGCCTACATTGGCCGTAGTCATTTTCCCCCAAAGTTTTGAGCCTCTACTGTTCATAGTCATACTCACTTCGGGATTGGCACCAAACTGACCAAAAGCCTGACGGGCATCTTCAATAACATCACCTTCAATAGGCGCTTTATCTTCGCGGTTAGACTTTATGGCATATAAATAAATAACTTCCGAATTTGTGATAGGCTTAGCATCCCACAAAAATTTCACATACTTCATATTGTCGGGAAGTAATGCGCGTATTTCAGGCATGGCTAAATATTTATTGACCCGTGCTGTATCTGTTAAAGCAGCCGTGCCTATTCTGGAACTTAAATCGTTATCACTTTGCGGAATGCTTGGATAGAAAACAGTATAAAGTGGATGTAGTTTTGCATTGTCAACAGAGTCTTTTACCTCACCAAGAAGGTCATCTATTTTAGAGCTTTTTTTATCAGACTCTTTTACTTTGGCATTGTCTTCTATTTTTAGAATTTTTGCTAAAGTAGCATCGGCTTGCTGAAAAAAGGGAGCCATATCTTGGTTGGTATAGACTTCCCAAAATTGTAATTCGGCCGTACTTTGCAGCAGTTTTTTAACACGGTCTATGTCTTTGGCACCGGGTAATTCAATTAATATTCTACCCGATTGGGCCACGCGTTGTATGTTGGGTTGTGTGACGCCAAATTTATCAATACGGCTTCTCAATACTTCGAAAGCGGTATTTATAGAGCCATTTACCTCGTCTCTTAGGATGGGTTGTACTTCGGCATTCGACATCTTAAAATTAATCTTATCGCGCAAAGATTTATTACCAAAAATTTTGGGATCACTCAACTTAATTTTACCCTTGCTCAAGTTTTCAAATGCGTCAAAAAACAGTGTGATATAATCGCTGTTGCTACCTCTTTGGGCTTTGGTAGCCGCATCCAATGCTTTATTAAAAGTAGGGTCTTTAGAGTGGTTAGAGAGCCCAAATAATATATCTCTTACAGATACTTCTAGTGTAGCGTTTATACCACCTTTAAGGTCTAAACCCAAATTAATTTCTTTATTTTTTACTTCGTTATAGGTAAAAGAGGCAATACCTAAATCTACAACAGGTTTGTTGGCAATAGAGTCTAGGTAAGCACGTTCTTTATTAGCATCACCATTGGCATAAATGGCAGCCTTTTCTTCAACATTTTTGGCAAACCAAGTAAAGGATAACTGGTAAACACACACCAATCCAAAAAGGATGGCAAACAATCGTATAAGTCCTTTGTTTTGCATTATTTTATAATTTTACAGGCGTTAATTTGAAACGTGCAAATATATAACTTCATTGGCGATTTGACAAATTAAAGCCTTTGATTTTAGAAGCCCGTAAAAGCTCACTATATTTGCATCTTAAAATTTTAAAATATGACCTATTTGTCTGATATTGAAATAGCCCAACAAGCCACAATAAAGCCCATAAAAAACATCGCAAAAAAGTTAAATATCTCTGAAGAAAAATTAGAACTTTACGGTCCTTACAAGGCTAAATTACCTTTGGATTTGATAGATGACGCCCAAGTAAATAAGAACAATCTGATTTTGGTAACAGCCTTAACTCCTACACCTGCCGGTGAAGGTAAAACAACGGTATCTATAGGTTTAACCGAAGGCTTAAATGCCATAGGAACACAAACCTGTGTGGTGTTAAGAGAGCCCTCATTAGGCCCTGTTTTTGGTATAAAAGGAGGAGCGGCCGGAGGAGGCTATTCACAAGTCATTCCAATGGAGGATATCAACCTGCATTTTACGGGCGATTTTAATGCTATTGAAAAAGCTAACAATTTACTGTCGGCTTTGATAGACAATAACATCCAAAGCAAGACTCATAATTTGGGTATTGATGCCCGTACCGTCTCTTGGAAACGTGTGATTGATATGAACGACCGTGCTCTGCGCAATATTATTATAGGTCTTGGGGGCACTACAAACGGTATTCCGCGCGAAGACGGGTTTAACATAACACCGGCTTCAGAAATTATGGCTATTTTGTGTATGGCACAGAATTTCAAAGATTTAAAAGAGCGCTTGGGCAGTATTTTTATTGGATTTACTTACGACAAAAAAGCCATTTTTGCCCGCGATTTAAAAGCCGAAAATGCTATGGCGATCCTTTTAAAGGACGCTATTAAGCCCAATTTAGTGCAGACGCTTGAAGGAAATCCCGCTATAATTCACGGCGGCCCTTTTGCCAATATAGCCCAAGGAACAAACACAATTATAGCTACAAAAATGGGTTTGTCTTTGTCTAATTATGTCATTACAGAAGCCGGTTTTGGTGCCGATTTAGGCGCTGAAAAATTCTTAGATATTAAATGTGCCACGGCAGGGTTAAACCCCAAAGCTGTAGTATTAGTGGCCACTATCCGCGCTTTACGTTATCACGGTGGTGCTGCCAAAGATGCGTTTAACGACAAAAATTTGGGTTTTGTAGTCAAAGGTTTTGAAAATCTGGAAAAACATAT
>CAZMBM010000002.1:14030-39465 GCA_964564475.1 uncultured Flavobacteriaceae bacterium
ATATCTATAAAAAAATAAATATTTTAAATTAGGGTATAATAGACAAAATAGTTGCACTTTTTGAGTAAAATATTTCAAGTGGACAAAATAGTTGCTACCAGATATCAGTTACTGATTACCAAACACCTCTAAAATCTCTTTAAAAATTTGATTGAGCCCATCCAAATTATCTGTAGTAACCAATTTAAGACGGTAAGGTTTAAAATGCGGAATGCTTCTAAAATAGTTGGTATAATGCCGGCGGGTTTCTAAAATGCCCAAAGTAGTGCCCTTCCAACCTATAGCCATTTCTAAATGACGTTTGGCCATAGCCACACGCACAGCCATAGTTGGTGGTGCCAAGTGCTTCCCTGTTTTAAAAAAGTGTTTCACCTCAGCAAAAAACCACGGATTGCCAATACTGGCACGGCCAATCATAGCCCCGTCTAAGCCGAATTTATCACGCATCAAAGCTGCTTTTTCGGGCGAATTGACATCACCATTACCAAAAATAGGGATGTGCATACGCGGATTGTTTTTTACTTCGGCAATGGGCATCCAATCGGCTATGCCCTTATACATCTGCGCACGGGTACGTCCGTGAATAGAGATGGCTTTAGCCCCGGCATCTTGCAGACGTTCGGCTACTTCTACAATTTTTATAGAGTCGGCATCCCAACCCAAACGGGTTTTGACGGTTATGGGCAGGTGGGTATGCTTTACCATCTCTCGGGTAAGCTTTTCCATAAGGTCAATATCTTTCAATATACCGGCTCCGGCGCCTTTGCTCACCACTTTTTTAACAGGGCAACCAAAATTGATATCGATAATATCGGGTTTAGATTGTTCTACAATCTCAATGGTATGCAACATCGAATTTAAATTGGCACCAAAAATTTGAATACCTACAGGGCGTTCGTTTTCGTAAATATCGAGTTTTTTAACACTTTTGGCCGCATCGCGAATCAGACCTTCGGACGAAATAAATTCTGTGTAAACCACATCGGCACCTTGTTCTTTACAAAGCGCTCTAAAAGGCGGATCGCTTACGTCTTCCATCGGGGCAAGCAATAAAGGAAAATCGCCTAGTTCTATACTGTCTATTTTTACCATAAGTGAGTTGCAAAAGTATTTAATTCTGTGTTAAACATTTGAAATTTAAGATTTGTTTTTTAGAATTTATCATTTTTTAGTTTTACCGCAATGTTCGCAAAAAAGACCGAACGCTGAATACTAAACACTGCTACTGCATACTGTTTAAGATTCTGTTTTTAGTCATTTTGAAAACTATCTTTTGGGTTTTGTTTTTTGTAATTTTCCTCGCGTTACTTTTAGTCCTTTAAGCGTCATATTTTACCCTTAATGCATCTTATTTTTGGTGTTTTAATTTAAAGATATGAACCGTATAATACTTATAGGCTTGGTAATGCTCGTGGCAAGCTGTCAAAATAAACCTGATAAAAAGAAAACTCAGGCCACTTCCGGCGCCACAAAAATAGTCAACTTAAAGCACTATCCGCAAGAGCGACACTTAAAAAATGTGCGTCAATTGACTTTTGGAGGTGACAATGCCGAAGCCTACTGGAACAGCACAGGAGATGCCTTGGTTTTTCAGGCTACCAATAAAAAATGGGGTGTGTCTTGCGATCAAATTTATACCATGGCTATTTCAGAAGATTTAAGTCAAGGAAAAATACCACAGTTAGTTAGTAATGGTCTAGGCCGTACCACCTGTAGTTATTTTATGCCCGGCGATACCACTATTGTATATGCCTCTACTTATAAAGCCGATGTTAATTGCCCGCCGGTTCCTAAAAAAGAAGATTACGACAACAAATATATTTGGCCTGTTTACAGCAGTTTTGATATTTATATTGCCGATAATAAAGGCAAACAATTAAAACAGCTGACCAATACACCTGGTTATGATGCCGAGCCGACGGTATCGCCAAAAGGTGATAAAATTGTGTTTACCTCAATGCGTTCGGGCGATTTAGAATTGTACACTATGGATATTGACGGTGCTAATGTTAAACAAATAACCCACGACTTGGGTTACGACGGGGGGGCTTTTTTCTCACCTGACGGAACCAAATTAATTTTTCGCGCCTCACGTCCCAAAACACCTCAAGCTGTTAAAGAGTACAAAGATTTACTGGCCAAAGGTGTGGTAATGCCCACAAATATGGAACTGTTTATATGTAATGTTGATGGGTCTGACTTAAGGCAAATAACAAAATTAGGCAGTGCCAATTGGGCACCGTTTTTTCATCCAAATGGGGAAAAAGTTATTTTTTCTACCAACCACCACAAAACCAAACACGATGGTTTTAACTTATTTATGGTAAATACTGACGGCACAGGCTTAGAACAAATTACTTTTGATGGTGTTTTTGACGCTTTTCCTATGTTTTCGCCCGACGGGACAAAATTGGTTTTTTCTTCAAATCGCAATAACAACGGTACACATGACACCAATTTATTTGTAGCCGATTGGGTAGAGTGACCGGTGTTTAATAGTTGGTTAATTGTATTAGAATTAGTTATTTAAAATATTTTTAGTAGATTTAACCTCGCGATTTTTATTGTAGGTGTTCTCTATGCTTAAAAAATTACATTTTTTATATCTCTGTTTTATTTTTGTTTCAGCATTTGGACAGCAGTTTGAAAATAATACTTCTTTAAATAAGGATAGAATCACTTTAGAATTTAAAAGGCTCAATAATTTAATAGATTTTTCTTTAAAGGCTTTAGATACTGCCGGAGTATCGGCCATATTCAAAAGGGTAGATACTCTTATCGCCAATCAATCGGTGTATGATTTGGACGATAATTTGCTAGCCATTCAGGTTAAAAGAGTACACTTTTTAATGAAGTATAAAAATGTCTCTGCAGACCGAAGTTTGGAAGCTTTTAGGACCATTTTTAATAGGATAAAAAATACCGAGAAGTACGCTATAAAATCAGATATATTGGTAAAAATGAGTTTGCTTTTCAGGAATAAAAAAGATTTAAAAAATGCACTTTATTTTAATGAATTAGCTCTTAAAAACGCTCTTAAAAGCAGTAATTTTTATGAAATTTCTAAAATAAAAATTACGGAGTTAGATTTACTCTATCAGCTTATTCCACAACCTGTTGAAGCCGAAGACGTAATTCCTCTAATTGATAAAGCCAAAGATTTGGAGGGCTATATGAAAACACATAATGTGTTGGGAATTATGCCTTTTAGCCAGTTGTATTTGGCTAAATTTTATGTTCATGAACAGCGTCATGATAAAGCAAAAAAGGTATTGTTATCTATAGCCGATACCAATCAGTTGCGCATTGTTTTTTCTAAATATGAACAGTTGAGCGAGATTGCCAAACAAACACAGAATTTTGAAGATTATAAATTTTATACACAAAGATTTAAATACTATGCCTACAAAACCAAACGGCCTTTTGTAGCGCTTAATGTTCACAATTATTTGTTAGACTATTTTATTAAAACGCTTCAAAAAGATTCGGCAAAATATTATGCCAAACAACTGGAAGTTAATCTTAGCCAAGTAGATACGACACAGTTTTTAGATTACGTTTATATAAGCTATCATTTGTTGGGTAAATATCACACATCTCTTGATGTTGAAAAGAGTCTGAAATACCGCGATTATGCCGATAATGTAAACCAACAAATTATTGCCAATCAAAAAAAAGCCCTTCTTGAAGTTGTAGGTTACCAGAACAAACTAAACGATTTACAGTATAAAAACAGTACACTGTCTCGGCGAGTATTTTCTTTTAAAAACGGATTGGGTATTTTGGTTTTTATTTTAATTGTATTAACAATTATTATTATTCTTTTCTATAAAAGACAACAGATAATAAAAAGGAAAACGATACAAATTGAACAAGAAAAAAAAGAACTGGCCAAAAAAGTAGAAAAAAAACATATTGTTTTAGGTTCTAAAAGTAAAGTTTATCTTGAGGGTTTAAAGTATGTAAAGGCAGAGGGTAACTATGTCTATTTTTTTACAGAAACAGGAAAGCTTTCGGATAGAAATACCTTAAAAAGAGTCCTTGAAAAATTACCGCCTAATTTTGTAAAAGTACACCGGTCTTTTATAGTCAATAAAAATTACATCAAATCTGTAAACAGTTCTCATATAATTGTTAAACCTGATATCGATATTCCCCTTTCAAGAATTTTTAAAAAGAATTTATAGCCTTAGCGGTTACTCGTCATGTATTTTTGGTTACTCGTCACTTTTTGTTTGTAGTTTGCTTATATTCAGCGTATTTTAGGAGTCAAAAAAACACTTAAATCAAATTACTATGAAAAAAACACTGCTTTTTTTAGTGTCTGTTATTGGCCTGAGTATCTCTTTATCCTCCCAAACTAATGGTTGGTATCAATATACAATGTTGCAAAATGTCAATCAAATGGTAAAAGATGCCGCCAACAATTTACATATAGCTACAAATATGGGCTATATAAAATACAATACCGGCACTAATATGGTAGAAACTTTTTTTAATTTAACATCTCAGAGTCCGGGTGTAGGTAGTTGTCATTCGGTAGCTGTCAATCCGGTAAACGGCAATGTGGCATTGGGTTACCCGTTGTGGATGGGTATTGCCATATCAAACGGTAGTACCATAACCGAATACCATGTGGCGAATTCGAATTTAGACAGCAGTTTTCAAACACCCGAATTGTATTTTGCCCAAGACGGTACTTTATATATTTATGAGAGAGGTAATAGCAAATACCAAACCTTTAAAAATGGAGTCTTTAGTGCGGTAAAGTCAATGGGTACTTCTGTTTATGCCATAGTAGAAAACAATGCCGGCACCAAGGTCTATTTTGCCACCAGTACAGGCCTGTGGGAGTTGGTAAAAGCAACAGGTGTTTTCACGAACTTTTCAACTTCCAATTCAGATTTGTTAGACGACAGGGTAAACGCCCTGTTTGAAGATGCCAACGACGTATTACACATAGGCAGTAATGCCGGTTTAAATACCATGACATCCGCCGGTGTTTGGGGGTCTTTTCAGAAACAAGTGGGCACCACAAATACTTTTTTTGCCGTCTTTGGTATTGATAAAAATACACAAGGTGATGTTTTGGTGAACAATTCATCAGGTATTAATACAAATACTTCTGGTCAAACTACTCACGATGGGTACTCCATTATAAATACCACAGC
The DNA here is from genome assembly GCA_964564475.1 of uncultured Flavobacteriaceae bacterium. Lineage (GTDB taxonomy): Bacteria > Bacteroidota > Bacteroidia > Flavobacteriales > Flavobacteriaceae > CG1-02-35-72. The sequence continues at coordinate 19,202 of CAZMBM010000002.1, forward strand.
AAATACGTGGACAAATTATGGTTCTTCTACCTTTTGTAATAACGATAATTATATAATGCATATTTTATTTATAGCCGATACCTTGTTTGCTAATTTTGCCAACAATTCTCAAGGGCATCATAATTTATGGTCTTTTGCTCCGGGTGGTGGCGGTTGTACAGAACACGACCTTAACTATCAAGGCATAGATAGATTTGGTTCAAGCGGTATGTACGATGTTACCGTAAGAAATAACCCAACCGATAATACCAAATTAGACATAGCATTTGTCAACGGTACCTATTATTCGTGGATATTAAAATCTATGACCATCCCCAAAGCTTTTACAGGTACTTTTCCGGCTCTTACAACACAATTTACCAACACAAATAATGATAAACAACCTTTAAAAACCTTGACAAGAGTGGGAAGTACCGTATTGGCCAGTGAGCGCGATGGTATTTGGTTTATAAACGATGACAATAGCTCAACTTTTATTCCCCACAACATAACAGATTTTAAAGTGGATGCCATAAAAAAGATAGCCACCAGAAATACAGGTACAGGTGCAACCGATAATAAAGTTACCTTGGCCATAGATGGTTTAGATTCTAATTATAACAGGAGAGTTTATAGGTCTGAATGTGATATAGACACCCAAACTTGTGATGCTTACACCGAGTTGTTTACAACAAGAGATTTGGGAAGCGATATTACATACGAGTGTACCGATGCCCTTTACCCCAACGAAATGAGTTGTGACGCTGTAATAACAGAAGCCACAACCTTTAACAAAATTTTTACGGTAGAATCTTGGAGCTTTGCCAACCCCGTACCGGTAGTTAAGTTTAGCGATGATGTTACAGCTCTAAACCCGTCATCTTTTTCACCGGTTTATTTTTTAGATACCGATAACCCTAATTTAGACGGCACAGATCCTTATAACCCCCAAGCCTGTTTCTCTGAAAATATTTATGACGATTGGCAAAATTCTCAACAATGTAGAAAAACAGATGGTACTTATGAAACTAAGAAATTTGATATAGATAACAATGGAACTGGAAATGATGTTATTGAAAGAGTATTTGAGTTTTATAAATATGCAAATTTGGATAGACCCGAAGATTTTTTTAAGGCAATAATAAATATTTATAAAATAAATGCTTTCGCAGGTGGATCGGGGAACAAAATTTTAAGAAAAAAATTTGATGAATATTTTCTTAATAATGGTAGTTCAGGAGGTAGAAACACACAAATAGCAGCCTTCCAAGATAATGAACTTACAGATACCCAAATAACATTGCCCATAGACTTTACCCTTAAAAGTAAAGTCATAAACTATGTTTATAGCAATACTAATATGGCCATTGTTCTTAACTCAAACTACGGCTTGCTTATAAAACCGGCTGTAGATTATACCAGCCTCACTCTGGGGCTAAAGGACGAAGTGTTAAGTAAAAGCCTTGTCAAATTATATCCCAATCCGGCTACAAATACCGTTAGCATAACGGGGAGCGATATAAAAAAAGTAGAAGTATATGATATTAACGGGCGTCTGGTTTTAAGCACGCAACAAGCTGCTTTTTCGGTTAAAAACTTGGCGCAAGGTATTTATATTGTCAGAGCTACAACAGCAAATAAAGGTGTGGTATCTAAAAAATTAATTAAAAACTAGTTTTTTAAAAGCATACTGTATCAGGTAAAGCCGGAAGGTTAGTGATTTGCGTAAAGTAGTCGTTAGAAGTTGGCTGCATATCTACCATTCCACTTAAGTCTCCATACTTCCGGCTTCTCCTTCAAACTTAAGTTTGTACAGCCTTGTAAATAGCGTATCTTTGTCGGCTGACAAGCAGCTAGACAACGCAGATGAAAAACATCCGAAATTTTTGCATAATTGCCCATATAGACCACGGTAAAAGTACCTTGGCCGACAGGCTTTTAGAGTTTACTAATACCATAACCGATCGCGAAAAGCAAGACCAGTTACTCGATAACATGGACTTAGAACGCGAGCGCGGCATCACCATAAAAAGCCACGCCATACAAATGGATTATGAGCAAGACGGCGAAAAGTACGTCCTCAATTTAATTGATACACCCGGTCATGTCGATTTTTCGTACGAGGTGTCGCGTTCTATTGCGGCTTGCGAAGGCGCACTACTTATTGTAGATGCGGCCCAAAGTATTCAGGCACAAACCATTTCTAACTTGTATTTGGCTTTAGAAAACGATTTAGAAATTATACCGGTACTCAACAAAATAGATTTGCCCAGCGCCAATCCCGAAGAAGTTACCGACGATATAGTCGATTTATTGGGCTGTGACCCCGAAGAGGTTATCCATGCCAGTGGTAAAACAGGTTTTGGTGTTCAAGATATTTTAAAGGCTATTGTGGCGCGTGTTCCGGCACCACAAGGTAAAGTTAAGGCACCGTTACAAGCCTTGATTTTTGATTCTGTTTTCAATTCTTATCGTGGTGTAGAAACCTATTTTAGGGTGATGCAAGGCGAAATTAGAAAAGGACAACGCATTAAATTTATGTCAACCGACAGCACTTATATTGCTGATGAGGTGGGGACTTTAAAACTTACTCAGGTCGTTAAAAAATGTATTAAAACGGGTGATGTGGGCTATCTTATTACAGGTATTAAAACGGCTAGTGAGGTAAAAGTAGGCGATACCATTACCGATGCCGATAATCCCAATACTATTGCTATTGCCGGTTTTGAAGACGTTAAACCGATGGTTTTTGCCGGTATTTATCCGGTAGATAACGATGATTATGAAGAATTGCGAAACGCGATGGAAAAACTACAATTAAACGACGCGTCGTTGGTATTTACACCCGAGAGTTCGGCGGCGTTGGGTTTTGGTTTTCGCTGTGGCTTTTTGGGGATGTTACATCTCGAAATTATTCAAGAACGCTTAGAGCGTGAGTTTGATATGACGGTTATTACCACTGTGCCCAATGTGTCGTACCATGCTTATACCAATAAGGAACCTGATAAAGTTTTGTTGGTTAACAACCCATCAGATTTACCCGAGCCTTCTAAACTCAACAGGGTAGAAGAACCGTATATTAAAGCGGCAATAATAACCAAGTCAGATTTTATAGGGCAGGTGATGAGTTTGTGTATAGAAAAACGCGGGCAAATTACCAACCAAACCTATCTCACGCAAGAACGTGTAGAATTGAGTTTTGACATGCCTTTGGCCGAAATAGTATTCGATTTTTACGATAGGCTTAAGACGGTTTCTAAAGGTTATGCCTCATTTGATTACCATCCTATTGGTTTTAGAGAGTCTAAATTGGTAAAAGTTGATATTTTGCTCAATGGTAATCCGGTTGACGCTTTGTCGGCCTTACTCCATGCCGATAATGCCTACGGTATCGGTAAAAAAATATGTGAGAAATTGCGTAAATTAATTCCGCGTCAACAATTCGACATCCCAATTCAGGCGGCTATTGGCGCCAAAATTATCTCACGCGAAACCATAAAAGCCCTTAGAAAAGACGTCACAGCCAAATGTTACGGAGGTGATATCACACGAAAACGCAAACTGTTGGAAAAACAAAAGAAAGGTAAAAAGCGCATGCGACAAGTGGGAAATGTCCAAATCCCACAAGAAGCCTTTATGGCAGTGTTAAAACTAAACGATTAAAATATTTTTAATTTTTTAACATTTTCTTTAACAAAGAATAAAAAAGCCCTTTGTGGACAAAGGGCTTTTAAAATTTAGATTGATTTTTGGTGTGCTATTCGTCGTGTAACCATGCTTTTTTAGCCAATAATTCTTCTTCTGTTTCTTCGTGATCCTCATCGGGCACACAGCAGTCAACCGGACATACAGAAGCACATTGAGGTTCGTCATGAAAACCTTTACATTCTGTGCACTTTTCGGTAACAATAAAGTAGAATTCGTCGGATATTGGCTCCTGACTTTCGTCGGCATCCATTTCTTCGCCACTTGGTGTGGTAACAGTACCACTTAAAGAGGTGTCATCAGATAAGGACCATTCCTCGTCTGGCTCATAGATAGCGTGGTTTGGACACTCTGAAATACACGCGTCACAATTTATACATTCATCGGTTATTTTAATTGCCATAATTTTAAAGTTTTTTATTAAATTGCTACAAATTTATAAGGTTAAAAAATAGTGAATTCTGACATATGTCATAAATTGGAAATAAAAGTAGTAATAATTTTGTCAAAATTCTTCAAAGACTAAAAAAAAATAAAAAAAAACAGTTAATTTATTTATGGACACAGATTTAAAAGACCAGCAATCAGGCACCGCTTCTAATCAATTAGAAGGGGTGGTTATTAGGTTTGTTGGTGATTCCGGTGATGGCATGCAGCTTACCGGAACGCAATTTTCTGACACTTCTGCAATGTTTGGTAACGATATTGCCACTTTTCCTAACTATCCGGCCGAAATTCGTGCCCCTCAAGGAAGCTTGTACGGGGTTTCAGGATATCAAGTACACATAGGCAGTATAGAAATTAGTACGCCCGGTGATGATTTAGATTTATTGGTAGCGATGAATCCGGCAGGACTAAAAACCAATTATAAATCGGTTAAACCCGGACATACTATAATTGTAGATAGCGATGCTTTTACAAAGAAAAACCTCGAAAAAGCTTTTTACAAAAGCAATCCGCTTGAAGACGGTAGTTTAGACAATTACCGTGTTATTGAAGTTTCGATGACCTCGCTTACCAAAGAAAGCTTAAAAGATTTGGGTTTAGACAACAAAAGTGTAATAAGGAGTAAAAATATGTTCGCCTTGGGGATGGTATATTGGATGTATCACCGCTCATTAGAATATACAATTGAATTTTTTAATAAAAAATTTAAGAGCAAACCCCTTGTAGTGGAAGCCAATACTAAGGTGTTAAAAGCAGGCTATTACTATGCCGAAACCCTTGAATTAATTCCCAATTCTTATTCTATAGCCCCTTCAAAAATGCCTAAGGGTACTTATAGAATTGTAAATGGTAATACCGCTACGGCATGGGGCTTTTTAGCCGCTTCAGAAAAATCGGGCTTGGAGTTGTATTTAGGCTCTTATCCCATTACACCCGCAACCGATATTTTACACGAGTTGGTAAAACACAAACATTTTGGTGTTAAAGCTTTTCAGGCAGAAGATGAAATAGCAGGTATTAGTTCATCTATTGGCGCCGCTTTTGCAGGCGATTTAGCCATCACTACAACTTCAGGCCCCGGTTTGGCCTTAAAAGGCGAAGCACTGGGTTTGGCTATGATGACAGAGTTGCCCTTAGTTGTTGTAAATGTACAACGCGGAGGGCCTTCTACAGGTTTACCCACCAAAACAGAGCAATCAGATTTATTACAAGCTCTTTATGGAAGAAATGGAGAAAGCCCTGTAATTGTTATAGCAGCCAGTACACCTGCCAACTGTTTTGATATGGCTTTTGAAGCTTCAAAATTGGCTTTAGAGCATATGACACCTGTAATTTTATTGACAGATGGTTATATAGCCAATGGCTCTGAACCTTGGAAAATTAAATCGGTTAAAGATTTGCCAAATATAAAACCACCTTTCGTTAAAGAAGCAAGAGACGATTGGCATCCCTACACAAGAGATAAAGAAACTTTGGCCAGACAATGGGCTATTCCGGGAACAGCCGGATTAGAACACCGTTTAGGAGGTCTTGAAAAAGATAAAGTTTCGGGAAATGTGAGTTATGATCCCGAAAATCACGAGTACATGGTTAATATACGCGCCGAAAAGGTAAAACGCGTAGCCAATTACATACCCGACTTAAAAGCCGATTTTTCGCAAGAAGGCGATTTGTTGGTTATAGGATGGGGTGGTACCTATGGCAGTTTACACTCTGCCGTTAAAGGCATGAGTGAAGAGGGCTATAAAATAGGTCACGTGCATTTTAATTATATTAACCCTATGCCTAAAAATACTGCCGAGGTGTTTGCTAAATACAAGAAAATAGTAGTATGTGAGCTTAACAAAGGACAATTAAGTTTTATCCTCAAAGCCAATTACAATGAGTTTAATTATATAAACTATAATAAGATGCAAGGCCTGCCATTTTCTGTAGGCGATTTAAATCAAAAATTCAAAAACTTAATTGATAATAACTAAAAAATGGAAGATACAGCTGTAAAAAAATATACATTCAGAGATTTTCAAAGTGATCAAGAAGTAAGATGGTGTCCCGGTTGTGATGACTATGTGATATTGAGGGCCATGTTAAAGGCCTTGCCCGAAATGGAGGTTAAAAAAGAAGATGTGGTTTTTATATCGGGTATAGGATGTTCGTCGCGGTTTCCTTACTATGTTGATTCATTTGGGATGCACAGTATTCACGGACGTGCACCGGCTATTGCCACAGGTGTTAAATTAGCCAATTCTAATTTAAGTGTCTGGGTTGTTACAGGCGATGGCGATTCTTTAGCCATTGGCGGGAATCATTTTATTCATGCCTTACGACGAAATATCAATTTAAATGTGGTATTATTCAATAACGAAATTTACGGATTGACAAAAGGGCAATTTTCGCCCACGTCATTATTAGGACAAAAAACAAAATCATCGCCTTACGGCAATACGCAACCCCCATTTCAACCCGGCGAGTTGGCCATTGGAGCCCGGGCGCGATTCTTTGCAAGAATTGGTGGCAATAATCCTAAAGATATGATTTCTTTGTTTGTTGAAGCCGAAAAATTTAAAGGGACATCGTTAATAGAGGTATTACAAAATTGTGTAATATTTAATGATGGTTGTTTTACCAATTATACCGACAAGGCTGTTAAAGAAGATCAACAAATGTTTTTGGAGCATGGAAAACCAATGGTTTTCGGAAAAAATAAAGATAAAGGGTTGGTACTAAACGGCCTTAAATTAGAAGTGGTTACCATTGGTGAAAACGGTGTTACAGAACAGGATATTTTAGTACACGACGTCAAAGAAAATGACCCTACATTACATCAAATGTTAATTAGGTCAACCTACCCATTGGTTACGGGTATCATCAGAGCTGTGGAGGAACTCTCGTTTGAAGAGCGCGAAGCAGACTTAACCGCCCAGGTAAGAGCCAATTCTAAATTTGAGAATGTGGACGACCTGTTATTTTCAGGTGAAACCTATGAAGTAAGTTAATAAAATATATAGAATGGGAACAGAAGCCATAATAGTCTTTGTCTTAGCCGGTATTGTATTGGTTGCCGGTGCCAATTTTTTATCTAATTTAATTTCACATAAATCAGATAATCCGCAAAAAAAAGATCCCTATGAGTGTGGTATGGAAACCATTGGCCCCACTTGGGTACAATTTAAAGTAGGCTACTATTTATTTGCAATATTGTTTTTAATATTTGATGTTGAAATGATTTTTATGGTACCTTGGGCAGTCGTTTTTAACAGTGTGGGTGCCGTAGCACTTGTAGAAATGGTTATGTTTTTAATTATTCTGGGCTTAGGATTGTTGTATGCTTGGAAAAAACACGCATTAAAATGGGAGTAAAAGAGTCACCTAAGTTAGGAGAAGATTTCCCGGGGAAAGTAATTCCCGGTGCAAATGGCGGTAATATAGTTATCACTTCTTTAGATAAAATTATTAATTGGGGACGTTCTAATTCGTTATGGCCCCTTTATTTTGGTACAAGTTGCTGTGCTATTGAAATGATGCAAACAGGGGCAGCACGTCATGACTGGTCCAGATTTGGATTTGAAGTGGCACGCCCTTCACCCCGTCAAGCCGATTTGATAATTATTGCCGGTACGATAGTCAATAAAATGGCTCCTGTATTGCGAAAATTATACGACCAAATGGCCGAGCCTAAATACGTTATTGCTATGGGCGCTTGTGCCACATCGGGCGGGCCTTTTTATTACAATACTTACTCGGTTGTAAAAGGCGCCGACCATGTTATTCCGGTAGATGTTTATGTGCCGGGCTGTCCGCCCAGACCCGAGGCTTTGTTGGAAGGGATGTTTATGCTCCAAGAAAAAATACGAAAAGAAAATATGAAGACTAAAAAGAATCCTATTGACGGATTTGACGAAGGTCTGTAAATTATAAAAATATGTCTCATAAAGAATTACAAGATAAATTAAGTGATTTCGATTTCGATTTAGAGTTTTCTGAAGAAGGGTCGCAATTCCTTAACGTTACCGTAGCCGGGGAAAACCTTCACTTTTTGATGAGTAAATTAAAATTTGACATGGGATTATCATTTGATTATTTGTTCTGTTTAACCGGTGTTGATTGGGGTAAAGAGCTCGGGGTGGTCTATCATTTAGAATCTACTATTCACAGACACAGTTTGGTCGTAAAAGTAAAAACTGATGATAGGGAAAACCCACAACTAGACAGCGTTAGCGATATTTGGTTAACAGCCAATTTTCATGAAATGGAAGTGTATGATTTTTTCGGCATAAAATTTAAAAACCACCCTAATTTAAAACGTCTTTTTTTACCCAAAGATTGGACGGGGTATCCATTGAGAAAAGATTACGAAGATCCTATTAATATGGTTATTAAATAAAGGAGTTTATGACAGATACAACAGAAGATAGATTTAAAACCGAAGAGTATTTTATAAATATGGGGCCGCAACACCCCGCTACACACGGTGTTTTGCGCCTTATTTTGACCATTGATGGAGAAATAATTAAAAATGTAGAACCCGATTTGGGCTACATTCACAGGTCTATAGAAAAAATGGCCGAGCGTGACAGTTACCAACAAATAGTACATTTAACCGACAGAATGGATTATTTATCGGCACAAATCAATAATGAAGCCGTTTGTTTGTTGGTAGAAAATGCCCTAGAGCTCGATATACCCGAACGCGTAAAAGTTATCCGTACGATTTTGTCTGAGCTTACGCGTATTGCTTCACATTTACTGTGGTGGGGCGTTATGGGTATGGATGTGGGCGCCCTTACAACCTTTATGTACGGTTTTAGAGATCGCGAAATAATTAACGATATTTTTGAAGAAACCTGCGGGGCACGTTTAACGATGAATTACAATATCCCCGGTGGTTTGATGTTTGATATTTTACCCAACTTTCAACAAAGAGTTAAAGATTTTATCACACATTTTAAAACAAAATTGCCCGAGTATGATACTCTGTTAACCAATAATGTTATTTTTCAGAAACGTACCAAAGGTGTGGGTTATTTGAGTCGCGAAGACGCTATTTCTTTTGGCACGTCAGGACCTGTGGCCCGTGGTTCGGGATATTCGTGCGATGTACGCAAACACCACCCATACAGTGCTTATCCCGATATTGAATTCAAAGAAGTTTTACGTACAGCCGGCGATACTTTAGCCCGCTACGAAGTGCGTGTTCAAGAAATGTGGGAATCTATAGCCATTATAGAAAATCTGATAGAAAATATACCCGAAGGCGATTATAAAGTGGCCACAAAAGCCGTAATTAAATTGCCCAAGGGTGAGTTTTATCAAAAAGTAGAAACCGCCCGTGGCGAATTAGGGGTTTATGTTATAAGTACAGGCACCAAAAACCCGTACCGCATTAAGTTTCGCTCTCCCGGATTTTCAAATCTTTCGGCCTTAAATAAAATGGCAGTAGGTGGTAAAATAGGTGATTTGGTGGCTATCTCGTCAACTTTAGATTTAGTAATTCCCGATATTGATAGATAAAAAAGCAAAGAGATGAACGATTTATTTACAACATATACAGGAAACATTATTCAAATGACGCTTATCGCTTTAGGTTATTTGGGCTTTTTTGCCCTTGCCGGATTGTTTTTGGTGTGGTTAGAACGTCGGGTAGCCGGCTTTTTTCAGTTGCGATTGGGGCCAAACCGCGTGGGGCCTTTTGGTTTATTACAGACCATAGCCGATGCCTTAAAATTAGTCTCAAAAGAGTTGACGGGTACTAATAGAGCCGATAAATTTTTATACAACTTAGCACCCTACTTTGTTATTATTACCGCCTTATTGGCATTGGCTGTATTGCCTTTTTCGGGAGTAATTCAGGCTTTTGATATTAACATTGGGCTGTTCTTTTTAACAGCAGTATCGTCTGTAGGTGTTATAGGTATTTTATTAGGGGGTTGGTCTAGTAATAACAAATACGCCTTAATTGGTGCTATGCGCAGTGGTGTACAAACCATTAGTTATGAGTTATCAGTAGGCTTATCACTACTAACTATGGTTTTACTTACGGGCTCGTTGCAGTTATCGCAAATAATAGAAGTTCAAAAAAACGGTTGGCTTATTGTACAAGGACACATCCCTGCCATTATCGCTTTTATGATATTTATGATAGCCGGAACGGCCGAGACAAATCGTGCACCATTTGACTTAGTTGAAGCCGAATCTGAATTAGGCGCCGGATTCCATACAGAATATTCGGGGATGAAATTTGCCTATTTCTTTTTAGCAGAATTTATAAATATGTTTATTATAGCAGCCATTGCTGTTGTGGTTTTCTTTGGGGGATGGCTATCACCTTTTGGAATAACAGAATCAATTCCTTGGTTGGGCGTTTTTTGGTTTTTTGGCAAAACTTTGGTTATAATCTTTTTAATGATGTGGTTTAGATGGACGTTTCCGCGATTACGTGTCGACCAACTACTCACGTTAGAATGGAAGTATTTACTGCCCATAAATCTGTTTAATATCATATTGATGGCTGTAATTGTATGGCTAAATCTAGTTATAAAATTTTAAGAGAGTTATGAGTTATTTTTCAGACATATATAAAGGTATAAAGACTCTTCTTCAAGGAATGGGCGTGACGGGTAAATATTTTATACATGCCCGTTCAGAAATCATAACACAGCAATATCCCGATAATAAAGACACACTTAAAATGTTCGACCGCTTTAGAGGCGAAGTAGTGATGCCTCATGACGAATTGAATGAGCACCGTTGTACAGGCTGTCAAAAATGTGAAATTGCCTGCCCCAATGGGTCGATAGAAATTATTTGGGACAGACAAATTGATCCTGATACAGGTAAAAAGAAAAAAATGATAGACAAGCACATTTACCATTTGGGTATGTGTACTATGTGTGGTTTGTGTATTGAAGCCTGTCCTACAGATGCCATTGTGTGGAGTCAAGAATTTAAGCACGCCACTTTGGATAGAGCCGCCTTAACAAAAGTTTTAAACAGACCGGGTTCTAAAGTTAAAAAAGGTATAGAAGATTAAATTATGGAACAGATTATATTTTACATTTTAGCCGCATTTATCTTATTTTTTGCCCTAAGGGCTGTTACCAGTCGTAAAATTTTACACGCCGTTGTGTATCTTTTATTTGTATTGGCCTCTATTGCAGGAATTTATTTCTTGATTAATTACAATTTCCTAGGGGCTTTACAACTGGCTATTTATGCCGGCGGTATAATAGTACTTATTATATTTTCGGTATTATTAACCCATAATATCGACTCTAACTTGCAAATAGCTTCTGTAACCAAAAGGATAGTAGCCGGCTTGCTGAGTTTATCGGGTGTTGCCATTACCTTATACGTCGTTTATACCTACAATTTTGTAGCTTATAGTAATTTTAATGTTATTGATATTGAAGCTATAGGTACAAGACTTTTGAGCTATGAAAAAGGAGGCTTTGTATTGCCTTTTGAAGTGATAAGTTTACTGCTCTTAGCCGTTTTAATAGGCGCTATAGTCATAGCCAAAGGGCAACATTTAATAGAACAAGAAAACAAACAAAATAAAGCATAATTATGATAGCCGGCATAAGTATATATCACATACTAACCCTTACAACACTCTTGTTTTTTATAGGAGTTTACGGATTTATTACACGCAAAAATTTAATTGCTATTTTAATATCGATAGAGCTTATTTTAAACGCTTCGGTTATAAATTTTGTAATTTTTAATACTTATTTGTACCCCAATGCTTTACAAGGTGTCTTTTTTTCAATTTTTATTATTGCCGTAGCGGCAGCCGAATCGGCTTTAGCCGTATCAATTATAGTAAGCTTTTATAGAATGTTAGCTTCTGTTGAAGTAAAAGACACAGAAACCTTAAAATATTAAAAATATGAATTTCAGTTATACAGTTTTTATTCCCTTGATTCCACTTTTTGTATTTTTATTTTTAGGGATTTTTAGGAGTAAATTAAAAGCAAAAGTGGCCGGTACAATAGGTATTTTAGGTTTATCAACAACAACACTTTTATCTTTTTATACAGCTTATAAATACTTTTTTGAAGTAGGTAAAGTGGGCGATGTTTATCAAACTATTATTGCTGCTAAAACCACTTGGATTAATTTTACAGATATTCTTCATATAGATATGGGTGTGCTTTTAGATCCCATTTCTATTATGATGCTTGTGGTGGTATCTACCGTTTCTTTAATGGTGCATATTTACAGTATGGGTTATATGAAAGGCGAGTCGGGTTTTAACCGTTATTTTGCTTTTTTATCGTTGTTTACTTTCTCAATGTACGGTTTGGTATTGGCAACCAATATTTTCCAAATGTATATTTTTTGGGAATTGGTGGGCGTATCCTCATTTTTATTGATTGGTTATTATTACGACAAACCATCGGCTGTGGCAGCGGCTAAAAAAGCTTTCGTGGTGACGCGTTTTGCCGATTTAGGATTCCTTATCGGGATTTTAATCTTGTCTTATTATACAGGTACTTTCGATTTTCAAATTTTAAACAATCCGCAAGGAGCTGTAATATTAAATGGGGTAGGTGCCAGTTTTATGGGATTGTCTGTTATAACTTGGGCACTTATTCTTATGTTTATGGGGGGTGCCGGTAAATCGGCTATGTTCCCGTTACATATTTGGTTGCCGGACGCTATGGAAGGACCTACACCCGTTTCGGCTTTAATTCATGCCGCGACAATGGTGGTGGCCGGTGTTTATTTAGTGGCCAGGATGTTCCCGCTGTATTATTTTATAGATGGAGGCTTTGTACTGCAAATAGTTATGTATGTAGGTGCTTTTACATCGCTGTTTGCGGCTGTCATTGCTTGTACACAAAACGATATTAAACGTGTCTTGGCTTTTTCAACTATGTCGCAAATTGGTTATATGATGTTGGCTTTGGGCGTATCGGGATATGAAGGACACGATGGTTTGGGCTATATGGCGGCTATGTTCCATTTGTTTACGCATGCCATGTTTAAGGCTTTACTTTTCTTAGGCGCCGGCTCTGTTATACACGCTGTTCACAGCAATTTTATGAAAGATATGGGAGGATTGCGCAAATATATGCCCATTTCAAATATTACTTTTTTAATAGCTGCTTTAGCCATCTCGGGAATTCCGCCCTTTGCAGGATTTTTTAGTAAAGACGAAATTTTGGTAGCTGCTTTAGACAAATCAACCTTTTTGTTTGTTGTAGAATGGGCGGTAGCCGGCTTAACGGCTTTTTATATGTTCCGTATTTATTTCGGTATATTTTGGGGTAAAGAAAAAACTTACAAACATACCCCACACGAATCGCCTTGGTCTATGACTATTCCGTTGTTATTTTTAGCATTGATGAGTATTGTAGCAGGGTTTATCCCGTTTAGCGATTTTATTACAGCCGACAGGCAAGGGTTTCATGCCCATTTTAATGCCACGGTATCTATAATTTCTGCCGGTGTAGGTTTGCTTGGTATTGTTGTCGCTTGGATATTCTACAAGAAAGAAAATAATATTCCTGAAAAAGTAACCAAAGCTTTTGGCGCTTTTTATATCTGGGCTTACCATAAATTCTATTTTGACGAATTGTATATGTTTATCACTAAAAGAATAATATTTAACGGTATTTCGGCTTCGTTTGCGTGGTTTGATAAAAAAGTGGTAGATGACAGTATGATTGGCATCGGTAACACCACAGTAAAAACATCAGAAAAAATTAAAAAATTACAATCGGGTAAATTCCAAGACTACGCTACATGGTTTGTGTTGGGTGCCTTAGCTTTGGTGTTGTACTTTTTATATAAATTTAAATAAAAGAATAGTAAATGGATATTTTAACGCTTTTTATAACAGTTCCGCTGCTTACAGTTGTAGGTTTATTGTTTACAAAAAATTTAAAACAATCGCGCATAGTAGCACTCATTGGCAGTTTGATTCAGTTTGGCATGTCTATCAATTTGATATTTGCCTATTTGGCCGAGCGTGCTACCGGTAATACAGCCATTATGGTATTTACCAAAAGTGTGGTGTGGTTTAAAAGCCTTAACATACGTTACGATATTGGTGCAGACGGCATCACGGTTTTTATGATTGTTTTAGCCTCAATTGTAGTATTGGCCGGTGTGTTTATTTCCTGGAAGATTAAAGATTTACCCAAAGAATTCTTTATTTCACTTATTGTGTTGGCCACAGGTGTCTTTGGCTTCTTTATTTCGTTAGATTTATTCTTATTGTTTTTATTTTTCGAAGTGGCTGTTATACCTATGTATCTGCTAATTGGCATTTGGGGTTCCGGACCTAAAGAAAATTCGGCAATGAAATTAACCATTATGTTGATGGGTGCTTCGGCCTTGTTGTTGGTGGGTATTTTGGGTCTTTATTTTTATTCTACCGCCGACGGACAGTTAACATTTAATATTCTCGAAATAGCCCAAACAAATATACCTGTACAGGTACAATATTATTTGTTTCCGGTTGTATTTATTGGTTTTGCCGTTATTGGCGCCTTGTTTCCATTTCATACTTGGTCGCCCTCAGGTCATGCCTCGGCTCCTACTGCTGTGTCTATGTTACATGCCGGTGTGTTGATGAAATTAGGTGGTTACGGTGTATTTAGAGTGGCTATGTATTTACTGCCCGAGGGTGCTAAAGAATGGTCGTGGTTTTTTATCATATTATCGGTTATTGGGGTAGTTTACGGTGCTTTGTCGGCTATTAAACAAACCGATTTAAAATACATTAATGCCTACTCTTCTGTAAGTCATTTGGGCTTGGTGTTATTTGCTTTGCTGATGCTCAACAAGACCGCTTGGGACGGTGCTATTTTACAATCGTTATCGCATGGCTTTATGACGGCTCTATTCTTTGCCTTAATAGGGATGATTTACGAGCGTTCGCATACACGCGACGTGAGGCAGTTAGGAGGCTTGTTAAAGGTTATTCCTTTTATAGCTGTTGTGTACGTCATCGCGGGGCTGGCCTCTTTAGGCCTCCCCGGATTTAGTGGATTTATCGCAGAAATGACCATTTTTGTAGGGGCTTTTCAAAATAATGACATGTTTCATCGGGTGGCCACCATATTGGCTGTAACGGTGATAGTAATAACAGCCGTATATATTTTAAGAGCTGTAGGTATGATGCTTATGGGGCCTGTTAAAAATGAGGCATACAAAACATTGCCAAAAGTAACTTGGTACGAAAGAACGGGTTTATTATTGCTGTTAATACCTATTATTATTATGGGGGTAACACCTCTTTGGATTTCGGATATTATTATGGATAGTATCAAACCTTTTATAGAACGCATGTTATAATTTTTTAGAAGATGAATTTAGAAATGATATTAAATATGCAAAATGAGCTACTATTAGTGGCCTTGTTAATTGCAATACTCATAGGAGAAATAATAAGCTCTCAAAAAGCTAAATCTAAATTGATAAACGCTGCTATAATTGCCTTTGCTGTGGTAACCCTTATCGGATTTTTTCACCATCCAAATATCAGTCTTTTTGGGGGTATGTATAAAACAAATGCCTTAGTTCAGCTCCTTAAAAATGCCTTAAATGTTGGTGTATTGATTGTTTTTATGCAGTCGGCACAATGGTTAAAAGACACCTTGGCTCCTCAAAAGAAATCGGTTGAATTTTTTATGCTGATGCTGTCGTCTTTAATAGGTTTAAACTTTATGATATCGGCGGGTGATTTTTTAATGTTTTATATCGGATTAGAATTATCAACGCTTCCGGTAGCCGCTTTAGCCGCTTATAACGCTTATAAACGCCGATCGGCTGAGGCCGGCATTAAGCTTATTTTATCGGCTACTTTAGCCAGTGGTTTGGCACTGTTTGGTATTTCGTTTTTATACGGGGCTACAGGTTCTATCTATTTTGACGATATAACCGGTATTTTACAGGTTTCAAATCTCACTATTTTAGGGTTGATATTCTTTTTTGCCGGATTGAGTTTTAAAATATCTTTGGTACCCTTCCATTTTTGGACAGCAGATGTTTACGAAGGAGCTCCAATAAATGTGGCGTCGTATTTATCGGTTATTTCAAAAGGAGCTGCCGTGTTTATAATGATGCTCATATTGTTTAATGTTTTTAAGGATTTTATAAGTATTTGGCAACCTATGTTATATATTGTGGCAGTAGCCACTATGTTTATTGGAAACTTATTCGCCCTGCGTCAACAAAATATGAAACGCTTTTTGGCCTTTTCTTCTGTGGCACAAGCCGGATTTATGCTTTTAGGTATAATTGACGGAGCTACATTTGGTGCCACTTCTGTAGTGTATTTTGTTTTGGTTTATTTGTTTTCTAATCTAGGCGCTTTTGGTGTAGTACAAGCTATTTTTCACAAAACAGGTAAAGAGAATATGGATGATTATAATGGCTTATACCGTACAAACCCTATGTTGAGTATGGTTATGATGTTGGCTTTGTTTTCTTTAGCAGGGATTCCACCTGTGGCCGGATTTTTTGGTAAGTTCTTTCTGTTTGCGGCTTCTGCAGGAAAAGGTTATTACATTTTAGTGTTTATTGCTGTTGTAAATGCCACTATTTCACTTTACTATTATTTAAAAGTGGTAAGAGCTATGTTTTTACGCCAGTCAGATAAGCCTATTCCGCATTTTAAAAACGATGTCTTTATGAAGCTCGGCTTGGCTTTATCTGCTGCCGGTATATTGGTTTTAGGATTGTACAGCCCTTTATACGAATATGTTCAAAGTATTAGTAGTTTAATTTTTAATTAACACATTATGGCATTAGCAGGAAAACATATGTTTGGTACGATAGAAGATACCCGCGTAACTTTTGTCGAAAAAAAAATCGGCGAAGACCGTAAAAATTTCTTAAAAAATTTACTAGAAATAAATGGCTTTGAAGTCATTATTCAAGAGGAGAAACGCAAAACCGAAGAAGACCCACAATTATATACCGTTGCTGTAACCGATATGACATTTAATCCAACAATTTGGGTGTTTAACAGACGTTTAATGACACCCGATGGACATAAAGTAACGCAAGATTATTGGAATCAGCTAACAACAGAAACCAACCCTCAATACTGGAAAAACGATTGATATCCTTATTTAAAAAAAATGACTTTTGTTCAAGATGCCGAAAAAGCCTAAACTGATAAAATTGTAAAACTTACTTGTAAAGAATAGGGAAAGGTAATGTAAAATTGTTTTAGTTTTGCAGCATGCGAGGTTTATAAAATAGATTTTTTAATCTTCGTGTAATAAGATTAAACTATTTATAAAATAACCAAAAGTTAACCAAATGAATATGTTAAGAAGCATAAATAGCGTGAGAAGGCTTTTTATGTACGGAATAGTCAAAAATATTGCTCACTCAGATCTTTCTCAGAGTATTGATTTGAATGATAAGATAGAAATTAAAAGTGTTTTAATTTGCAGACCCAATCACAGATTGGGAAATCAGTTATTAATCACCCCAATAGTTCAAGAAGTTCGCAAAACTTTTCCTGAAGCTAAAATAGATTTGTTTTTAAAAGGTGGATTGGGTCATGTTATTTTTAAAAATTACAGCAATATTGGCAAGATAATATGTTTGCCCCGGAAACCTATTGAACAACCTATACAATACTTTAAGAGTTGGCTCAACATAAAAAAGAAAAAATACGACTTGGTTATAAACGTTGTTAAGGGCTCTTCTTCGGGAAGGATATCTACGCGTTTTACTAATTCTAAATACAAAGTTTTTGGTAATGAGGCCGATAAATTAGCGTATGAAGATGCTATCCATATTGCAAAAGGTCCGGTTTATAGTTTTAGGCACTATTTAAAAGAATTTGGTTTTGATCTGGCAGATGACAACATGCCTTTATTAAACATTAAATTAAGTCCTTCTGAAATTGCCGAAGGCCAAAAAATGTTGAAGAAGCTGGTTGGTAATGACAAAAAAACAATTTGTTTGTTTACCTATGCTACCGATGATAAATGCCATCCTGAATCTTGGTGGTTGCCTTTTTACGAAAAACTTCAAAAAACCTTTCCAAATTACAATATCATAGAGGTTTTACCTGTTGAAAATGTATCGCAAATACAATTTAAAGCACCCACTTTATACAGTAAAGATATTAGAGAAATGGCGGCATTTATTGCCAATACCAAGGTGTTTATTGGTGCAGACGGCGGTGTTATGCATTTGGCCTGTGCCGCACAAACACCAACAGTTGGCTTGTTTTCGCGCGCCAATCAAAAAGAATATGCACCCTATGGCAACAATAGTTTGGCTATAAATACCAATCATATTGATTTAGAGGGTTGTATTAATGCCGTTCAAGATATTCTTACTTCAAAATAACGGTATAATGAACTTGTTTAAGAACAGTAAAAAATTCAATTTATTTATTTTAGGGATATTTTTTATCAATGTATTACAAGCCGTTTTTACACCTGTATTAAAAGACGAAGCCTATTATTGGCGTTGGGCTCAAAATCTAGATTGGGGTTATTTTGATCACCCGCCAATGGTGGCTTTTATTATTAAGTTAGGGTCGTATTTGTTTTCAGGTACTTTAGGGATAAGATTTATAACTATTATATTAAATATCTTAATGATTTTTGTGGTTTGGGCTTTGGTCTCAGATAGTCATAAGAAACAAAAAAACACCGAGTGGATTTTCTTTAGCATTCTTTTGGCTATGCCGTTTTTTCATATTTACGGCTTTATAACCACCCCCGATGCCCCTTTACTTTTTTTTAGTGCCCTGTACTTATTGGCGTTAAAAAGGATAGATGAAGATAATAACTTAAGAAATGTAATATTTTTTGCCCTATCGGCAGCTTTACTTATTTACACAAAATATTTTGGAGGAATTGTTATTCTAATAAGCATTCTTGTTAAGCCCAATTTGTTAAAGAAAAAGACGACGTATATTGCCGGTATTTTGTCGGCTGTTTTACTGATACCTTATATTTACTGGTTGTATAACAACGATTTTATCACTTTGAATTACCATCTTTTCCAAAGAAAATCTATTGGTTATTTTCGCCCTAAATTTGTATTTGGTTATCTTTTTGGAACTTTTGGGGTTCTTAACCCCGGTCTTGTATTGGTACTTTTTTATCAAATAATTAAAAAGAAGATTCCTGTCAGTAATAACAATACCTTTATGACTAGGATGTTTATTGGCTACCTATTATTCTTTTTTTTATATTCATTTAGGAGTTGGATTGAAGCCCATTGGGTCGCTTTTGTTACGATTCCAATGACAATATTATTGTTCAATTTGTGCGTTTCAAACAAAAAAATCTTTGCAAAAGTAAAGTATGTTGTAATAATCAGTATTATACTGTTATTTTCTGCCCGTTTGGCGATAGCATTAGATTTACCACTCAAAACAGAATTTCATAAACAAGGAGAAAAATATTTTAAGTCTATACAAAAAATTTCAAAAGACAGAAAAGTTATATTTATAAATTCTTATCAAAACGCTTCTAAATACACTTTTTATACCGGACAGAAATCGTTTTCAATCAATGATATTTTTTATCGAAAAAATCAGTACGATTTATGGGACTTTGAAGAGGGAATTAAAAATAAAAAAGTAATAATTGTTGGGCCAAAGTCGTCTTCGTTTAAGGATAGTATAAAATTAGATACAGGCGACTATATATGGTATAAAAAAATTGATAAATTTTATTTCATTGGGGCATTAAAAACTGATATTAAAGCATTGCCTAAAGTTTTTTACAGTAATGAAAAGCAAAGCCTAAAACTTACTATAAATAATCCGTATAATTATAATTTGGTTTTAAATAACAAAAACAATTCATATCAAATAGCCTTTCATTTTGAAGCTAAAGAATCCAGTCGTATTATGCCTTTGAGAATTAAATCACCTCAAATTATTAAAGCAAATAGTAGCAATGAGATTGTGGCTTATTATAATTTAACCGATATACATCCCGGAAAATACAGCCTTTCTATAGTCATAAGAGACAGATATCTTTATTATAGGCAAATTAGCATAAAAAAAGAAGTTGAAATAAGAACTAGAAAATAAATAAAGACTATTTACTACATCTAATATAGAATTTCTCAGATTTATATCAAAGCTAATCTTTTTTTTGTGATATAATCGTATAAAACGTAATCTACTATTT
>CAZMBM010000002.1:39565-50868 GCA_964564475.1 uncultured Flavobacteriaceae bacterium
ATCAAAGCTAATCTTTTTTTTGTGATATAATCGTATAAAACGTAATCTACTATTTGTTGGGTCTCGTTTGGAAAATCTAAACTCACTTTAAAATCACTATCCACCCAGTTTTGTAACTTTTTAAGGTGTTTTAGTTTTAAAGATTTTAGTACAGGGATACCCATTTCTTTTAAAGCTGTAGCATTGAAGTGTTGTTCATACTGGTGCTTCATTGGGATGACGAGTAATTTCTTATCCAGATAAATAGCTTCAGAAGGTGTTTCGAACCCTGCACCGCACAGTACTCCTTTACAACTAGCCAGACTCTTTTCAAACTTTAAACTGTCTATAGGATTGATATATACATTCTTTTTTTGATAATAGGATGTTGCGTGTTTAGAAAACACTTTCCATTTAACATTTTTTATTTTTGATAAGACGGATATGATTTTTTTATCAGAATAGGCAGGTAAATAAACGGTATATTGGTTTTTTTCACTGCGTTTTAACATTCTAATATCGCTTCTTATAATTGGTGTAAAAACTTTTGGATTGTATTTTTTAAAATGGAAACCGTAATTTAAGTCGCATTTGGCATAAAACTTTATTATAAAACGTCCTAAAAAATCTAGATGTGCCGGTTTGGGTACATTTTTGGTATAAAGGGTACTCTGATGGCTCAGCGAAATACTTTTTACACCCTTAAAATAACAAGCCCAGGCAGAAATAGGTTCAAAGTCGCTTATAACCAAATCGTAATTTTTAACAGGGCATGATTTTAATTCTTTAATAAATTTTGTGATAGAATTATTTTTGATTGATTTTATAAAATCGATACCTCCATTTTTACCAAAATAAAAGCTGAAGCCGGTATATCTGTATTTAATTTTATAAGGCAATGTAACTTCGGCCTGTGTGCCGCTAATCATAATATCAACTTGTGCCCTTTTTAAAAGAGACGGAATTATTTCTTTAGCCCTACTTAAATGACCATTTCCCGTACCTTGTATAGCGTAAAGTATTTTCATTATTTAATATTAAAATCGGCTATAAGTTCTCCAAAGATTTCTTTGGCAGATTTATCTAAAAGGTCATTTTCAACATTAGAAAGTGTTGCTTGTTGCGACGTGTAATGCGCCTCGTCATATTTGTAAATTTGCCATGTACCCAAGTTATATTCCAGAGCCGTTAAATTTTCAATCCAATCGCCGGAGTTTAAATAAGTAACATGTCCTTTATTAGTATCAATTTCTTTTTGTGCCGGTTGGTGTATATGACCGCAAATAACATAGTCAAAATTGTTATCAATAGCAATGTTTACAGCTGTTTGTTCAAAATCGTCGATAAATTTTACAGCAGATTTCACACTGTTTTTAATTTTTTTTGAGAGGGAAGATTTACCATATCCAAATAGTTGATAAAAATAATTCACAAGGGTGTTTAAAAGAATTAAAAGAGAGTAACCTTTTCCGCCGAGTTTGGCCAACCAGCGGGCATGTTTTATGGTCACGTCAAATACGTCGCCATGAAAAAACCAAGCTTTTTTATCGTCGAGATTTAGAACTACTTTATTTTTAATTTTGAACGAACCCATTTCAAAATTCACAAACTTTCTCATAAGCTCATCGTGATTGCCCGGAATGTAGTAAACATCTTTTTTAAGTGATATCCATCCAATTAGATGTTTGATGATTTTCATATGAGATTTGGGCCAATAGTGTTTGCTAAACTGCCAAATATCAATAATATCGCCGTTCAATATAATCACTTTAGGTTTGATGCTTTTTAAATATTTTAAAAGTTCTTTGGCATGACAGCCATAAGTCCCTAGATGGATGTCAGACAAAACCAGAACTTCAATTTTTCGTTTTTTGTTATTAAATGTCACCTTTTTCCGTGCGATATAAAATCATTAATAGAGGCTTGCAATTAAACCAATTACTATTACTAAATAGTTTTAATAATATTAAAAATAGGTTAACATTGAGTTAGAAAAGGATGTAAATTAATATATTTGCAGCCTTAAGTTTAACATTATGAGTGGACACAGTAAATTTGCAAATATTAAACACAGAAAGGGCGCTCAAGATGCCAAACGCGGTAAAATATTTACACGTATTATAAAAGAAATTACCATTGCTGTAAAAGAAGGCGGTGGAAGCGACCCCGATACAAACCCTAGTTTACGTCGTGCCATTGCCAATGCCAAAGGTGCTAATATGCCCAAAGACACAGTAGAACGTGCCATTAAAAAAGCTTCGGGAGCAGATGCCGATAATTATCAAGAAATAACTTTTGAGGGTTATGGCCCTCACGGAATTGCCTTTTTTATTGAATGTACCACCGATAATACCAACAGAAGTGTGGCCAATGTGCGTTCAATTTTTACTAAAAATGGTGGCGAATTGGGTAAAAATGGTTCTTTAGAATTTATTTTTGATAGAAAAGGGATCTTTATTTTAGAAAAAGCCGGTATCGAAATGGATTTAGAAGAGTTAGAAATGGCTCTTATAGACGGCGGCGCTGAAGAATTTGAAGTAGAGGACGATATGATAACTGTTTACACTAATTTTTCTGACTTTGGATTGATGTCGTCAACACTCGAAAAGTTAAATATTGAACCTAAAAGTGCTGAATTAGAGCGTATTCCAAACAGTACAAAAGAATTGCCTTTAGATAAAGCCAAATCTATTTTGAATTTGGCCGAGAAGTTTGAAGAAGATGATGACGTTCAAAACGTATTTCACAATCTTGAAATAACGGACGCGTTAATAGCCTCTTTAGAAGAAAATTAAAAAATACAATTAGCGTACTATGGTGCCGTTTTCTAAAATAACATCGTATTTATAACCGGCACCAAAATCTTTATTTAATGTAACAACGGCTTTTATTGTAACGGTATCCCCTTCTTTTACAAATTCATTTGAGGTAACAACCAAGTCGTAATCATCTAAACTGCCATCTTTTAAATGAATCCAATTTCTGTTCATAATGCCGGCATTAATTTTAGTACAGGTGCCGGTAATTTGAACGGTCTTGCCGGCATATTTTTTGGCGTTCTTTACCAAGTCGGCTATTTTTATTGAACCTTTTATGCTTTTACTTTTTTTGGTAGCTTTTACTTTAGATTGTGCGGCTTTTATAACATCATTTTTAGTGACCGATGTTGGCTTTTTTTGAATTTTTAAATTAGAGGCATGATTGGCCGGTACTAATTTAGACGAGACCAAATAAATTTTATCGAAAACACGATTGAACTCCTTGCTTTCAAAATTTGTTTTAAGCAAACCGCCCTTGTAAAAATACGTTTCACCAACTTTAACATCAAATATTCTGGTAGCTATCCAAAAAGGTTTGATATTATTTTTCTCTGTAACATTTATATATAAATACCGTTTTGTTTTAAGAACTTCGTTTACTGTAACGGTATGCACATCGTCTTTAAAAGAACGGGTAGTTTTGGTATTTGTCTCTGAAGGACGTGTTTTATAAATCTTTTTTACAGGGGTGTATTTTTCTTCTTTTTTACAAGCACTCAGGCCAATAAATAAACTTATTAAAGCGAGTAATAATTTAAATTTAGTTTGCATAATGTCTTTTTTTCTTTTTGTTATTAAATCGTTTTACAATTTTAGTGTTTATTCTGTAACTACTGTCTAAATCGCTTTTTAAATATTCTACATAAACGCCTAATCTTAGACTTCGGGTAATATATAACGACAAATCTGTTCCGAAATAATACTGAATTGTTTGTGATTCAGAAATAGTATAGTTATAATCTACAAATCTAAAATAAAAATCGGTATTTAGTTTGTCTTTAAATGCAGTTCTAGAATGCCTAATAGAAACAATGTTACTTTCTAAATAATTAGAGGTATTTCTGTTATAGTTAATAGAAAGGGATCCGCCAATATTGGGTATTTTATACATGCTTGCATAGGCGTTTATATTTTCTGATTTGTTTTGACTGTCATTTTGAAACCTTACACTGTAACTGCCCCCAATATTTACATATTTAAAAGGTTTTGAATTAACTCTTAACCTTAAACCTTGACGTGCCAAATCATCTGAAAGCATTCGCTCAACCTCCGACTGAAAAGTTTCGTAATAAATAATACGTTTACGGGAATCGAATGACATACTCGCATTAAATTTTCGACTAAATTTATAACGGGCCGAAATGTAAAAATTGGTAAGTCTTAAATTGTTGCCGATTTGTCCGTTAACCTTATCATACATATCTAACTCTACAGACGAAAAAAGGTTTAAAGATTTGTTTAGGGTACTTGAATGTTGAAAATAGGTATATCTTCTATCAACTTGCCCACTGTTTCGCTGTTCAATAATGCCGATGGTTGTTTGTGAAGTAAGGTTAGGTAGGGTGGTGCTACGTCCAAAGTATGCCCCGTATTGTAGCAAATTTGAGTTAAAACTGTATTCAACTATATCCGGTCTAAAACCGGTAATAATACCAATATAATTACGACCGAATTTTTTTTCGACTTGTAAACCGTCAATCGCACCGAGAGACGATGTGAAATTATTAATCTTTCTGCCAAAAGTTATTTTTAGGTTGGGGCCGGCATTGTAAATACCGGCTAAATTATATACCTTAAACGGACTTATAACTTTATAATTTGTGCGAAAATCTTTGTAGTAGTTCAAGTACGATTCAAATGAAAAATTTGAATTGTTTATATGATTGGCAAATAAAGAAAAACGCGTTATCATACGTTGTCTGTTTTCTCTGTTGTTATAAAAATTATTATAATTGGTAACGGATAATTTACCTGTTATGTTCTCTAAATCTTTTGTGTCAGTTTGTTTTTTTGCAGTTTTTAACGGTATTTTTTTCTTTGTAGAATCTTTTTTTACTAAGATTAATTCTTTTTTTATAAAAAATACAAATATTACCTGACTGCCTACTTTAATATTACAATTATTAATAACAGAACAAACCAAAGATTTTGACGACTTGTTTTTTACCAATAAACAGGGTGTTTTTGCGCCTGCTATCAGCAAAGAATCACCAATTTTTATATTATCTGTCGAATCA
Organism: uncultured Flavobacteriaceae bacterium; assembly: GCA_964564475.1. GTDB lineage: Bacteria > Bacteroidota > Bacteroidia > Flavobacteriales > Flavobacteriaceae > CG1-02-35-72. The sequence continues at coordinate 44,601 of CAZMBM010000002.1, forward strand.
AATTTTACATAAACACTTGAAGATGTTACAAATGAAACACGTCCCCTTATAGAGCTCTTAACCTTTTGCCCAAAACTTTTTGGGCAAAAACCGCCTAATATAACTAGTAAGATGAATATGCGTTTCATAAAATGTGTTCTAATCGGAGTTGCCTGTTGGATGACAATCGAGACAGGCATTACTCTCATAAACATAATTAGCTATACCGCCATGCTCATTATCTAATTGCGCTTTATTACTGTGCTCATGACAATCTATGCAACTAAAAGAAGCAAAATTGTTAGCCACCGTATGACAATCTGCACAGCTATTCCAGGTACCTCTATGTTCGCCTGAGTAAATAGGGAAATAGGGGCCGTCATGTTCAAAGGTAGAGGGCGTCCATCCGGGATTGGTAGTGTGGCAGGAGGCACAATCTGTCGGGAATCCAGCGGCAACGTGATCGGGGTTTGTGGTGTTGTTAAAAGTTGTTTGATGGCAGCTCACGCAATCGGGCGAGGCATCAGAGTAATTGCCTGTTGTATGACATTGGGTACAATCTTGCAAATCATGACCAAGAGTCAGCGGAAAGAGACTGTGATCAAAAGTTGAAGGCGTCCATCCGGGGTTGGTATTGTGGCAAGAGGCGCAATCGGTAGAGAAACCGGCGGCTATATGATTAGGATTCGATGTGTTGTCGTAAGTGGTTTGATGGCAACTCACACAATCTGGCGAGGCATCAGAATAATTGGCTGTTGTATGACATTGCGCACAATCTTGTAAATCATGACCAAGGGTAAGCGGAAAGACACTATGGTCAAAAGTTGAAGGTGACCATCCGGGGTTGGTATTATGGCAAGAAGCACAATCATTAGAAAAACCGGCCGCAACATGATTGGGATTTGTTGTATTGTCGTAATTGGTTTGATGACAACTGGCACAATCTGCAGACGTATCAGAATAATTAGCCGTGGTATGGCATTGTGCACAATCTTGTACATCATGACCAAGAGTAAGCGGAAACAGATTGTGGTCAAAAGTTGAGGGTGACCATCCGGGGTTGGTGTTATGACAAGAAGCACAATCGGTAGAAAAACCGGCTGCTATATGGTTAGGATTTGAGGTGTTGTCGTAATTGGTTTGGTGACAACTCACACAATTAGACGAAATATCTTCAAAATTTCTATTGGCATGACAGTCTAAACAATTTTGTATATCATGACCGGATGTAAGCGGGAAAAAATCGTGTTCAACGGTAACAGGCGTCCATTCTTTTACAAATTGACTGTGGCAATCTGTACAAGAAATAGAAAAGTTAGCGCTAACGTGATTCGGATTTGTGGTCGCTACATAGTCATCTCTATGACAATTTATACAATCGTTACCCAGTCTGTCAAATCTTAAATTGGTATCAGATTTATGACATTCAATACAATCAACATTGCTGTGAGATCCGGCTAACGAAAAGCCGTTTTCGTCGTGTAACTCGGGAATGTTATCGACAATCCAAGATTCGGGCGTGTGGCATCTGGCACAATCGTTTCCAACGGTGGCGTTGTGCATATCGGTATGACACGAGATGCAATCTGTTTGAGCCTCTTCAAAAACTAAAGTTTTGTGACAATCTGTACAATTTGTTTGTGTATGGGTTCCTTCAAGTTTAAAATCGGTTATATTGTGGTCAAACTTTAGTGTTTTAAAATCAATATCCCAACTTTCTGAAGTGTGGCATTTGGCACAATCTATATTAAATTCTTTACCGTGAGGTGAAGATTGTGCAAATATTTGGGTAAAACCAAATAAAAACAAAATTATCGATGACAGTCTATACATGCGAATTGTTTAATTTTATAGTTAATGTTCCTTTTATCAGTACCATCCAAAGCTTTATGACATTTGTTACATGCTACTTCGGCATGACGCCCCTCTAATTTAAAGGCCGTTGTGTTGTGGTCAAATTTTTCCGGAATCCAATTTTTAAACACATGACATCTTGTACAATCTGTAAGACCGTTTATGGCAAACTGATTGTTGTGATTATCTGTGTGGCAAGTGCTACATTCGCTATTTAAATTGGCGAATTGTTGGTTAAATGGTTTTTCTTTAGTGTTGTTTTTTATATGACATTCTCGACAGTCTGTCGTTAAATGTTTTCCTTTGAGCGGCCAATTTGTCTCTGTGTGATCAAATGTAACATCCGACCAGGTATTGTTGTTGTGGCAGGTTTCACATTTTTGATTGGGATAATATTTCGGACTGATATAATCTTTATGAGTATCTTGATGACAATCGGCACAGCTTTCGCCGATATTTCTAAATGTCCAACGTTTTTGCTCTGGTTCGCTTTTATGACAAGCAAAACAAGGTGTGGCGTTGTGGGCGCCCTTTAAGGGGAAATCTGTTTTTTGATGTTGTTCTGTGCTAAACAAACTCAAATCAAATCCCTGCTTAACAGAATGACATGTTTTACAATCTGTCGCAGTACCGTTTACAACAAACTCTCCTTCGTGATAATCGTCATGGCAGGTGTTACAAGATTTGTACTCAATAGGTTCTGTATATTTTCCGGAATCATGACATTTGGCACAATCTACTTTTTGATGTAAGCCTTCGAGTGGAAAATCGGTTAATTGATGGTCAAAAAATTCTAAAGTTTTTAGTGATACAAAAGCTTTTTCGTCGTGACATTTGGCACAGTTATTTCCAAACTTACCTTCGTGTTTGTCTTCATGACATTTTATACAACTGCTTTCGTCAATCCCTATTTTGTCTTGAAAGACCAATTTTGGATCGGGGTTTTTGCTGTGACAACTAAAACAATCTACATTTTTATGTTCCCCTTTTAGGGTGAAGTTTGTGCTGTTGTGGTTAAAGCGTCCTTGACCGTTAAAGCGCTTAAACGATGTTTCGGTATGACACTGCTTACATGAACCGGTTATGCTTTCTTCGTGAGGGCTTGTATGGCAAGTATTACAATCGTTAAATTTAATGTGATTGAAATTCTGAAAATCTTTACCATTTTTTTTAACCACTGTATGGCACTTTTTACAATCTACTGTTTCGTGTTTGCCTCTGAGTTTAAAATCGGCTTTGTTGTGATCGAAGTTTACAGCGGGACTAAAGGATTTTGTATCATGACAGGAAGCACAATCATTAGTTGACAATGTTTTTTGATGGTAATCGTCATGACAAGTAAGACATTTTGAATCCAATCCAATAAAAGTATTGAGTCTTTTTTTAATTTCTTTGTCTTTAATAAAATCGGGTTTGTGGCATTTTCTACAATCAATCTCATCGTGTTTGCCCTCTAATTTATACCCCGCTAAATCATGATTAAATTTATCTTTATCAATGCGAATCATTTTAAACTTCCGTCCGTAATGTTCGCTATGACAGGTCACACAATTTTTATTTTTAACATCAGAACTTACATGATAACCCCTTTCTTGTTTGATAAGCGTCTGCATATCTTTATGGCAGTCGAGGCATTTATTATTTGTGACTTTTTTCCCTAAATCGTGGCATAAAGTACAGTTGCTCATGCCTTCGAATTTGGCATGAGCTGTGGTTAAATCGCCGGGAGATATCTGGCCATAGCTAAAGTAACTATTACAGATGAGCAATAAAAGTATGTATCTAGTGAGCCATTTCATGCTTGTAACTTTTCATTATATATCCAAATCTTTTTGAAATACCCACTCCCGCCTTTTGTAAAAAGGCAGTAGGCAATTCGCCACCCGCAAAAATATAGACCAAATCATTTTCAATGTCCGTGATACTGCCATCAGATAGTTTAACAGATACTGTTTTGTCATGAATGGCTGTTAAATTTGAATTAAAGATAACCTTAATTGATTTATCTTCAATGGCATCCTCTATTTTTTTTCTGTTTTTTGGTTTTAATCTTGAGAAAGCCTCTTTTCTGTACGAGAGAATGACATTGTTGGCATCTTTTAAAAGCAGGGCACTTTCTATGGCCGAATCACCACCGCCTACAACGACAATGTTTTTATCTTTAATTCTTTCGGGTTCTAATAATCTGTAAGCTACTTTGGCGCACTCTTCACCGGGAATATTCAGTTTTCTGGGGCTACCCCTGCGTCCGATAGCTAAAAGTACATTGCTGCTGTAATATATGTCACCCTGTTTGGTTACTACCTTAAAACAACCGTTTTCTTTGGGGATAATTTGTTCAACTTTAGTATTTTCTTTGATTTCCAGTTGATGTTCTGAGATGACTTTTTTCCAAATACCCAGCAATTCGTCTTTTGAAGTATTGTATAATTTTACCTTACCATAAAGAGGTAAGTCCATAGGTGCTGTCATAACTATTTTAGATCTAGGAAAAGTAAATACGGTACCACCCAAGGAATTTTGTTCTAAAGTTAAAGAGCTTAGGCCGTATTTTTTCGCAGCCAAGGTGGCCGAAATACCAGCAGGGCCGGCGCCAATAATTATAATGTCAAGAGCCTTTTCTTTTGAACATTTTTTGCTATTAATAATGCTTTTTACAGCTTGATGACCTTGTTCTACACTGTTTTTAATCAATCCCATACCGCCCAATTCGCCGGCGATATAGATACCTTTCATATTGGTTTCAAAATTCTGATTGACATGGGGCAAATCAACACCTCTTGTTTCTGTGCCAATTCGCAATGAAATGGCTTCAACCGGACAGGCATGAAAACAGGCTCCATGTCCAATGCAATGAGATGTGTTAATTACTGTCGCTTTACCGTTAACAATACCTAAAATATCTTTTTCGGGACAGTCGGCAATACAAGCACCACTGCCAATACAGGTGTTTAAATCGATATAGGGATGTAAAGAAACAGGTTCAAACATGCCCTCTTCTTTAGCGATAGTTACCTTTTTCTCAACGATTTTCGAGTTTCTTTTTACCTTTTTTAAGTAGATAAAAATCATAATGGCGCATAGTAAAAACAACACGCTGTAAACAACAAATTGTTCTAGTAAAACTTCATGTATTAAAAATGTATCGCCCATTAAAATATCCATTTGTAGCCCAACGATAATGTTACGGCAACGTGAATTATTACAATAAATAACATAATTAAAGCAAAAGGCAAGTGAATAACATGCCAGTATTTAAGCATTCTTTGCATGGTTTGTAAACGTGCAATTTTGCCTGATAGTGCTTTTTCCTTTTTTACCATTTTAATAATGGTTGTTCTTTCTGATATGGGAATTTTATGAGCTCTTAGAGCGCTTCTTAAATGCCAAACTTTAATATTTTTTTGACTGTTACCTTCTCTATTTGTAGTTAAACGGGTAATCATATCAATTAAACTCTTATCTAATTTAAATTTGTCGTTTAGCACTAGCGCTAAATCGGTTTTCATACCTTTTACCTCATTTAAACTCAATTCTCTACCTTCTATAGATCGAGGTATTTGGATATAAATATATCTGCCTATAACACCGCTTAATACCACAGCTGTCATACTCCAAAAAGCTACAGAAACAATACCTCCAAATTTAAAAGTTGTGTGAAATAGTATCAAAATAGGACCAAGAACGCATAAAAAAATGTGAAATTCCAACAGATATTTTAACCGAAGGTATTTAACCATAAAATTATAGCGTTTTCTGGCGATATAAATAGAAACCCCAAACAAAATCATAAGCGTGCCAATAATACCTAGCCCTTGCCCAAACAAACCGCTTGGTTTAAACCAATTATGACGTGGGTGATAAAACCGTTCTTCTAGAGGTGTATGGTAGTAGCTATAGCCTGTATAGGCTAGGTAAGCCGTTACAATGATTACGATTAAAACCATTGTCGTAATGTAGGCAGTATGGATAATATTTTTCAATTTGGTTGTTTTTTAATGATACTACTGGCTTTGGCTTTTCATTAAAACAATTAACTAGTGGTTTACCCTACCTAAAATCCAAATATTTTATTACAATATCAGTCAAAATTAGATATTTAAAAATTATTGTCATATAGTAAAAGTAAGTAGTTTTTTTCTGATTTTTTGAGAACACGGTCATTATATTTATACATTGACCTGAATTGCTAAGGTAAATCTCAAAAAATACTTGTAGAATTATTGTTTAAAGGAATATAAAAATTAAAAAGTACCAATCTAAATTAAAGATTAGTACTTCTTTAAGCTCCTCCTCTTGGGCTTCCCGAATCGCTTTGCTCTCGGGATAAACTTCTCGCCCTTATTGATAGTTGTAAAGTAAAAAAGTACCAATCTAAACTAAAGATTAGTACTTCTTTAAGCTCCTCCTCTTGGGCTTCCCGAATCGCTTTGCT
>CAZMBM010000003.1:0-48786 GCA_964564475.1 uncultured Flavobacteriaceae bacterium
GAAACCGAAGCCAAAATTAAAGAGCGCGTGGCTAAAGCCGAAAAAGAGCTCAAATTTGCTAAAGAATTTGATGTTATTTTAGTAAATGATGTTTTAAAAGAAGCGCAAAATAAAGCCTATAAAATAGTGAAAGATTTCATCGACAAATAAACCCAATAATTATGAATATCGGACTCTATTTCGGCACTTTTAATCCCATTCACGTTGGGCATTTGATTATTGCCAATCACATGGCCGAATATGCCGGTTTAGAGCAGGTGTGGTTTGTGGTGAGTCCGCAAAATCCGTTTAAACAAAAAGCGACCCTCTTAGCCGATTACCACCGCTATCAACTGGTGCAAATAGCGACAGAAGATTATAAGAAATTAAAGCCGTCTAAAATAGAATTCAATTTACCCATTCCGTCTTATACCGTCAATACCTTAGCACATTTGTCTGAAAAACACCCCGACCATACCTTTAATTTGATAATGGGCGAAGACAATTTAAACAACTTCCACAAATGGAAAAATCACACCTTTATTCTGGAAAACCATCACTTGTATGTATATCCGCGTTTAACCACCACCTTAAAAAACGACAGTTTTAAAAACCATCCCCACATCCATTTAATCGATGCGCCGGTAATAGAAATAGCCGCCACACATATCCGTAAAGCCATAGCTCAAAAACAAGAAGTGCGCCCTTTACTGCCTTGTAAAGTCTGGCAATATATTGACGAGATGAATTTTTACAAATAGTGAAAGACAGTTATTTCACACTTAAAAATACATTGTATCTTTGTTGTTTATGGCTAAGAAAAAGAAACAGATAAAAAAAACGCTTAAAAAAAAACTGACGCGAAAATACCGCTTGGTAATTTTAAACGAAGATTCTTTTGAAGAACGCATATCATTTAAAATAAACCGTTTAAATGTGTTGGTTTTAGGAAGCATATTCTCGGTGTTGCTCATCAGTTTAACATCGGTAATTATAGCATATACCCCACTAAAAGAATACATTCCCGGTTACTCGTCAACAGCCTTAAAACAAAAAGCCACCCATTTGGTGTATAAATCAGATTCTTTAGAACGTGTTTTAAGTGTTAACAATGCCTATTTAGAAGCCATCCGCAAAGTTTTGTCGGGTAAAGTAGATACTTTTCCGGCATTTAACAAAGACATTGTATTAAATACAAAGCCCAAAGTTATAGACGAGAGACAGTTAAAGCCTTCTGAAGAAGATTCCGTCTTTAGAGACCAAGTAGAGTTAGAAGACCGTTTTACACTGTTTAACAAAGCTACCAAGAAAACCAAAGTGGTGTTTTTTGCCCCTGTTTTAGGGAAAATAACTCAGGGTTTTAACATAAAAGAAAAACACTATGCCATTGATATCGCCGTTAAAACCGGCACACCTGTAAAAACGGTAGCCGACGGCACTGTAATTTTTGCAGAGTGGACAGCAGAAACGGGTTATGTTATCATTATTGAACATACCAACGGATTTCTGTCGGTTTATAAACACAATGCCATTTTGTTAAAAAAACAAGGCGATTTAGTTATAACCGGCGAAGCCATTGCTACAGTGGGTAATACGGGCGAATTTACCACGGGCCCTCATTTGCATTTCGAATTGTGGAATGACGGCTACCCTATAGACCCCTCGCAATTTATAGATTTTGAATAATGAGTTTAAAAGGAGCACTCGCTAAAATATATGCCAAAAAAACAGCTAAAAGAGTCTATAAATGGGCCAATAATCCTTTGGAAACACAACAAAAGGTATTTAAAACGCTTATTAAAACCGCCCAAAACACACAGTTTGGGAAAGACCATAATTTTGAGACGCTTAATAGCTATACCGATTTTAAAAAGGCGGTTCCCATAAGAGATTATGAAGCTTTAAAACCTTATGTAGATAAAATGGTTTCAGGAGACTTAGATGTCTTATGGCCGGGTAAGCCTTTGTATTTTGCCAAAACCAGTGGCACCACTTCGGGCGCTAAATACATTCCTATTACAAAGATGTCTATGCCGTATCATATTCAGGCAGCCAAAGAGGCCTTATTATTATATATAGCCTCTACCGGTAAAGCCGATTTCGTTGACGGTAAGATGATTTTTTTACAAGGGAGTCCTGTTATTGGCACCACAAACGGTATAAAAACCGGCCGTTTGTCGGGTATTGTGGCCCATTATGTGCCTAAATACTTACAAAAAAACCGCATGCCGAGTTGGGAAACCAATTGTATAGACGATTGGGAAACCAAAGTCGAGGCTATTGTAAACGAAACCCTTGACGAAGATATGCGCTTGATAAGTGGTATTCCGTCTTGGGTGCAGATGTATTTTGAAAAATTGATAGCTAAGACAGATAAAAAAGTAGGAACCCTTTTTAAAAACTTTAATTTGTTTGTGTACGGCGGTGTTAATTATGAGCCATACCGTCAAAAGATGGAAGATTTAATCGGTCGAAAAGTGGACAGTATCGAATTGTATCCGGCATCTGAAGGTTTTTTTGCCTATCAAGATGTACAAGAAGACAAGGGTTTGCTTTTGCAACTCAACAGTGGTATTTTTTACGAGTTTGTAGAAGCCGATACTTTTTTTGACGACAAGCCAAACCGTATAAGCTTGGGCGATGTTAAGTTGGCTATTAATTACGCTTTAATAATCTCTACAAATGCGGGTTTGTGGGCTTACAATATTGGAGACACCGTAATGTTTACGTCCTTAAAACCCTATAAAATTGTGGTTACAGGACGTATAAAACACTTTATTTCGGCTTTTGGCGAGCACGTCATCGGTAAAGAAGTAGAGCAAGCGCTGCAAGAAACGGTTGCCAATTCTACCATCCGTATAAACGAATTTACGGTAGCGCCTCAAATAACACCTAAAACGGGTTTGCCTTACCACGAGTGGTTTATAGAATTTGAAAAAATGCCGGACGATTTAGAAAAATTTGCCTTAAAAATTGACGCTTCTTTACGTAAGCAAAACACGTATTACGACGATTTAATTACAGGTAAAGTATTACGTCCTTTGCTTGTCACAACCGTAGTTAAAAATGGGTTTAATAAGTATATGAAAACACAAGGCAAACTTGGGGGGCAGAACAAAATACCGCGTTTGGCCAACGACCGTAAAATAGCCGATAAACTTGAAACCCTATAAACTATGAAAATCATTTCGCTTAATATAGGAATACCCAAAAAAGTACAATGGCGTCATAAAACCATAACAACAGGTATTTTTAAAAAACCCGTATCAACATCCATTCATTTGGGTTTAGAAGATGTTGATGGCGACCATGTCATAGACAGGAAATACCACGGAGGTGTTAATAAAGCCGTTTACGCCTATGGTTTTAACCATTATGACTACTGGCAGGCACTTTATCCCGATTTGGAATTTAATTACGGTATGTTTGGTGAAAATCTGACAGTCGATTTTTTAGATGAAACACAAATTCATATAGGAGCTGTTTTTAAATTGGGTTCAGCCATAATTGAAGTCGCCGGCCCGCGCGAACCCTGTTATAAACTCGGTATCCGTTTTAACGACACGAAAGTGATAAAACAATTTTGGAACAACAGCAAATGCGGAGTGTACTTTAAAGTAATACAAGAAGGAAATGTACACATAAAAGATGTTTTTAAAAATATTGAAACACACCCCGAAAACCCTACCGTTGTAGATATTTACAACAAAGCAAAAGGTCAAAACCGAGATTAGGTTTTTGCCAACTCGATATATTTAAGTAGTTTGCTGAAAATTTCACATTTTGAACTGGCCGGAAATTATATTCTACATTGTTGCTTTTCTAACTTTAGTCAGTCTGATTCTGTATTTTTTTCAAGACTATTTTTTATTCAGACCCGAAAAATTACCGCAAGATTTTGAATTTCAGTATCAAAATCAGGAAGTAGAAGAATATTATCTCGAAATTAAAAAAGGGGTTAAATTAAACGGATTGCACTTTAAGTCTAAGCGCTCTAAAGGCTTGGTATTTTATTTAAAAGGCAATTCTAAAAGTATTAAAGGCTGGGGTAAATTTGCTGTTGATTTTACCTCGCAGGGCTGGGATGTTTTTATGATGGATTACCGCGGTTTTGGTAAAAGCACAGGCAAACGCAGTCAAGAGTCTTTTAAAAGAGATGTACAAATGGTGTACGACAAACTTAAAGAAGTGGTAAACGAACGTCATATAATCATTTACGGGCGTTCGTTAGGCACGGGTTTGGCTACCAAATTGGCCTCGGTAAACAACCCGCGCATGCTTATTTTAGCCTGCCCGTATTACAGTATGCGCAACAGTATCAAACGCTTTTTTCCCATTCTCCCTGTTAAATTGTTTTTGCGTTTTTCTATGCCGTCGTATAAATGGATTAAATATGTAAAATGCCCCATCCATATTATTCATGGAACCAACGACAAGCAAATCCCTTTTAAATCGGGTATCAGGTTGTCTCGTGTTAATGCCGAACGGACACGCTTGTATCCCGTCATTAACGGAGGGCATAAAAATCTTCACAATTTTGAAGATTATCACCGTGCTTTAAAAGAGATTTTAAACACTAAATATGACAAAAAATTAGACCGCGAGAATTGCAGTATCGATTTTGTACGCAGTAAAACGATTAAGATTAAAAAATGATGCCTTTTCTAAAAAAAACACTTTTTTTTATACTTGTTGTTTATTGTGTGGCTTTGCTGGGTTTCTACCTTTTTCAGGAGCGTTTTATTTTTCAATCGGTTAAATTAAAGCAAGACTACAGTTTTAAATTTGATAAAACATTTAAAGAAATAAACTTAAAAACCAAAGACGGGGCTATTTTAAATGCCTTGTATTTCGAACTTAAAAACCCCAAAGGCGTTATACTTTATTTTCACGGCAATAAAGGCAATTTGGTGCGTTGGGGCTCCATAGCATCAGAATTGACCCCTTATAATTACAACGTTTTGGTGGTAGATTACCGCGGGTACGGTAAGAGTACAGGTACACGTAGCGAGGATAAATTATACAATGATGCACAGCGGTGGTACAATTATTTAAAAGCTACTTTTAAGGAATCTAACATTACAGTTTATGGTCGTTCATTGGGCGCCACTTTCGCAACTTATGTGGCAGGTAACAATAAGCCCAAACAGCTTATTTTAGAAGCCCCTTTTAACCGCTTAAGCGCTGTGCCCGAATATTGGTTTAAATACGCTCCTTATAATCTGTTACTACGTTATCGATTTAATTCGCAGGAGTATATTAAAAATGTAAGTTGTCCTATCACAATCTTTCACGGTACAAAAGACAGGGTTATTTCTATAAAAATAGGCCGGCGATTGTACAAATCTGCCCCTAAAGATTTAACAGAATTTGTTAGGGTAAATAACGCCACACACCATAATATTGGTGATTTTGACATTTATAAAGCGAAGATGGCCGCGTTGTTAAATGACGATGAAACAGTAAAATAGTTATTATTAATTTTAGTCGGGGTTTCGCTATGAGTAAAGCCCTGACTTTTTTAGTATTTGATACGATGACTTTTAAGTTATCGTATCAGTAAGAAAACACATAAAATTCAAACAAAAAAAACGTCCCGATGGTATTCGGGACGTTTTAAATTCAAGAACATAATTAACTAAAAGTTAATCACAAGTTTTATTTAGCTTTTTTCATGCCCTGTTCCAATAAGTCATAGAACTCATCTAATTTAGGCAGTATGATAATACGTGTCCTGCGATTTTTGGCTCTACCGGCATCGGTAGTATTATCAGCAATAGGTATATATTCGCTTCTGCCGGCAGCGGTCATACGCTCGGGCGCCACCTGAAAGTCATTTTGTAGAATACGCACAACCGAAGTAGCGCGTTTTACACTTAAATCCCAATTATCTTCAACCACGTCATTTTTTATAGAAACATTGTCTGTATGCCCTTCAACCATAATGTCGATATCGGGTTTGTCATTAACTATTTTGGCTACTTTTCCTAAAATTTCTTTGGCGCGGTCAGATACTACAAAACTGCCGGTATTAAACACCAACTTATCTGATAACGATATATACACCACACCTTTTTCAACATTTACTTCAATATCAGGGTCGTTTATATCGTCTAAAACACCTTTAAGGCTGGTTACTAAAGCAAGGGTTACAGAATCCCTTCTTGTAATGGCTTCTTGCATAGAGCGAATGCGCAAATCTTTTTCTTTGATATTTTCTAAAGATTTTTCTAGATTTTCAGCTTCTTTTCTAGATAGTGAGGCCATATTTCCCAAATTTTCTAACAAAGCATTATTTGCTTTTTTAAGATGGCTTACCTGATCGTTAAGCGTTTTAAAATTGGAATTGACTTTCTCTTTTTCGAGAATACACTTAGTTAAATTGGCTTTGGCATCAACTAAATTTTGCTGGGTTTTATCTAAATTACTTTGTAATTCTGTGTACTGTTTTTTCGACACACAAGAACTTAAAAAAATAACGGCAACTAAAACGATTCCTAAAATATTTTTCATGGGTTTAAATTTTGCACAAAAGTATTAAATAACAAACGAAAAATGAATATCCTATTCTAAAATTTATATAAAATTTATGACTATTTTTTACTGTAACTTTGTAAACCGAATAAAACACTTTATATGAGACGGTTTTTAGGCTTTTTTTTAGGCGCTATTTTTATTATTTCGTGTACAAATTTAGACAGTTCAACTCTTCAAAAACTAGAAGGAAATGCTTTGGGGACAACTTTTCATATAAGTTATTACGATGTGCAAAAACGCGATTTTTCTAAACAGATTGACAGTCTTTTGCGCCGCATTAATAAATCGTTGTCAACCTACATCCCTACCTCAGATATTTCAAAAATTAACAAAGGCGACACTTCTGTTGTGGTTGACGCCTATTTTGAAGAGGTTTTTAACAAATCGAAAGTTATTTATAAAGAAACCGACGGTATTTTTGATCCCACCATTGGCAGTTTGGTCAATGCGTGGGGATTTGGGCCGCAAAAAACAATGACAAGCCTTAATAAAAATCAAATTGATTCGCTTTTGCAATATGTCGGCTTTAACAAAGTGAGACTTAAAAACCGCCGTGTTGTTAAAGAAGATAAAAATATTTATTTAGACTTTAATGCCATTGCCAAAGGTTATGCCATTGACATTATTGGGCGTTATTTTGAAAGCCAAAATATTTCTAAATACCTTGTCGAAATAGGCGGTGAAATCCGTGCACGTGGTGATAAATCGTGGCGTATTGCCGTAGAGCATCCTAATTTTGACGGTTCGCAAAGTTTTCAAGTTACAATTATTTTAAATAACGAATCAATAGCCACTTCGGGCAGTTACCGTAAATTTAAACTAGACAAAAAAACAGGACAAAAATATATTCATATTATCAATCCCAAAACAGGCTATGCCACAATGAGCAATTTGCTCAGTGCCTCGGTTATTGCACCGACCGATTGTGCCGATGTTGACGGTTATGCCACAGCCTTTATGGCTATGGGTTTAGAAAATACAAAGCGCTTTTTAGAAACGCATAAAAATTTTAAAGTTTTTTTGATTTACAGCGAAAACAATCAGATTAAAACCTATAAAACAGAAAATTTAACATTGAAAAAATAAGACTTTGTACTAAGCTCTTAATCCCTTTTTTAAAAATCAAATTTATATGTGATACCGGCTAAAGCTTGAAAACCTTGCACAGTAAAATTAGTGTATTTTTGATAGTCAATGCCTAAAATATTATTGAATTTTACAAAGGCTGTTAGCCTGTCGCTAAAAAGATACCCGCCACTAAGATTGGCATCCACATAAGCGGCATTTGTAACCGGATTAAATACAACAGGCACAAGTGTCGGGAATAAGTTTGTGGGGAGACCTTTCCGTTCGCCTACTACATAAACACGAGCCTGAGCTTCCCATTTTTTATAGGCGTATTTGCCATATATTTCAGCTCTTAAAGAGGGTAAATTCCAGGCTTCTTTTTCGTTAGAAAGCGTATAGGAATCAATATTTAAACGCCCGCCAAAAGTCAAATTTTTACTATAAGACAGCTCGGCGTTGGCTGTAAAACTGAGTGTTTTAACATTGTCGTAAACCACATTAAATGAGTTGCCAAACTCGTAAGCACGATTGGTTACGCTAAGTATTTTAACCGGATTTAAAATAAACAAAGCCTTATCTTTTTCGTTTTTATACGACATCTGTAATTCATAACTTATGTTTTGTTGTGCACCTTTAAACCCTATAAACACCTTGTATTGCTCATCTGTACGTTTTATGTTGAGCGTAGGACTCACAAAAGGATTGGCATTGACAAAGTCTTTATAAGTATTCTGATGTAAATCGCCGGTAAGTCCCCCAAAGATAGTCGATAAACCACTTTTATACGAAACTGTTATGTTGGGGTAGGCAAAAACCCGACTGTTTTGACCTAAAGCGGTTGGCGAACTGTAATATACTTTAACCCCCAAATTAAAGCTAAAATTATCGCGTAAAACTTCTAAATTAGGGGCGATTCCTAAATTAAAAAACCGATATGAAATAGGGTTGGTCTCAAGATAACTTTTGTTAAATGTGCCGTCTAAATAGGCCAAACTAAAAGTTGTTGTGAGGTATTCTGACGATAAAGGAAAAGCAAATTGAGGGGCGGCATAGAGGTAGTTTTCGGTAGTTTTGTAGTCGTCACTAAAAAAGGAATACTCAAAAGTACCGCCTTCGAAATACGAATTAAAATAAGAGAGTGCCCCACCGATATAAAAATTATTGTAATCTTGTTTTGGGTTTATAGTGTTTACATAATTATTGCCTAAAGGGGATATGCCATACCAATTAGACTTTTGTAATCGCAGACCGGTATTGAGTTGCCAATCAAAATTATTTTCACTTTTTTTATAAAAAGCATCGACCTTTACATCAGAATACGAATCGTCTAACAGACTATTTTTAACATTGCCATCAGATGATTTTATATTTACAAAAGTCCCGATATCACTGCTTTTTGTCGGATTATTGTGGATGAAGGCTTCTAACAGAGGTGTATTGTTGTTGCCGTAACCGGCACTTATAAAATTGTTGTAAATCTGTTTTAATTGAGGCCGTTTTAAACCCACAAAAGTCCCGCGTTTTGGCACAAAAGTTGACGCCACCGGTACAGAGAAAATTTTATATTCAAAATGTGGCCGCTTTACAGTTTGTCCTGTTTCTAAACGGGGATT
Organism: uncultured Flavobacteriaceae bacterium; assembly: GCA_964564475.1. Taxonomy (GTDB): domain Bacteria; phylum Bacteroidota; class Bacteroidia; order Flavobacteriales; family Flavobacteriaceae; genus CG1-02-35-72. The sequence goes on from CAZMBM010000003.1 coordinate 9,198, forward strand.
TTTAGGGATTTTAAAAGCATCGGATACCGAAGGGTCAAAGGGTTTTGCCACATTAATAACTTTGGTTTTTAAAGTGTCTTTTTCTTTTTTTTGCGCAAAAGAAAAAGTACTCATCAATAGGGCTAAATATAAAAAACGCAATTTCATCATCTTAATTATCTTGTTTTACAGAGGTATTTGTTTGGGCTTCCTTAGCCTTTATGTCGGCAAGTAGGGTTTTGGCGTCGCTCATAACATTGGGATAATCGGTAAAATTTTTAAGTACACTTTCTAAAATATAAGTGGCCTGGTAGGCATCTTTAAGACCGTAAAAATTCTGCGCCATAAGTACTAAGCCCTTGGCGCCAAATTCTTTATAAGCCGCGTAGTTTGATGCTAAATTCTGAATAACTTTATTCGATGCTTTGTATTGTTTGTCTTGGGTTTTAAAATAAGCATTGTAGTACAGGGCTTCCGCTTTCAGTTTGCCGTCGGCTGTTTTTTCTACGGCTTTGTATGCCTTTTTAGCGGTGTCTAAATCATTTATTTTTATAGCAGAGCGTGCAATAATTATATGGGCGTCGCCTTTAACTTTAGCTTCCAAACCCTTTATTTGCAACACTTTTTGAGCATAAGCCATGGCTTTTTGATAATTGTTTTTGGCGTAAAAAGCTTTCATTAAATTGCTTCGTGCAAAAGTGGTGTTTTGTGTTTTTTCGGCTTCTTTTTCTAAACGTATAAGCACAGGCAGGGCACTGTCCCAATCAGATTTCTTGAGGTATAAAAGGGCTAATTTAGAGAGCGCTTCTTCTGTAAACAGGGTATTTTCTTGCGCAACAACAAACGTTAAATGAGCTTGTGCTTTATCGGGTTCGTTCAAGCTTAAAAAAGATTGGGCGCTGTAAAAATGGGCTTCCAAATTGTATATTCCTTTTGGGAAGCGGTTGAGGTATTTTTTAAAGGCCAGCGTGGCTTTTTTTAACTTGTTTTGAAGATAAAACCTTTCGGCCGATTGGTACATAGCTTTATCTAAACTTTCGTCGGTTTCGGTAACAATATCACTATTTTTAACCCACTGCTCGTAAAGGTCAATCTGACCCAAATCGCTGTATATCTCTTTAGCGTTTTTTACAGCCTGACGTGCTTCGGGTGCATTGTTAAAATCTTTTACCAAACGTTTGTAGATAGTTAAGGCTTTTGTCGGCTTGTCTTTATTGTAATAGATAAGACCCTCTTTTAACAAAGCCTTGGCTTTAAACGGGCTTCGGTTGACAGTATTTAACAATTGATTGTAAGATTGAATGGCCAAATCGTCTTGATTGGTTTTGAGATACGTATTTCCCAATTCAAATAGGGCGTCATCGTATAAACGGGACTCTTTATTTTGGGCAATGAGTTGTTTTAAGGCGTCAACTTTTTGTGAATTGTTATTCAAAAAGCCATAACTCATAGCTATTTGATAGCGGGCATAAGCGGCTTCTTTAAAGTTTAATTGCACTACTTTTTTAAAGGCTTTAATAGCTTGTGTGTAACGGCTCGTGGCAAAATAACTGTCGCCAAGGCGTAAATAAGCGTCAGTTTGACGTGCCCTGTCAAGCGAAGCGGCATTTACAAAATTTTTAAAATAAGTTATGGCCTGTGTGTATTCTTTGCGTTTAAAATGGGTATATCCCAGACTGTAATTTAAATCGCCCGAAAGAGGGCTTTCTAATTTTTTTAAAGTATTAAAATCGTTTAAGGCCTTAGAATAACCGGAAAGTCTGTAATATGCTTCACCGCGCCAGTAAAGGGCTTTTTTATGAAAATCATTGTCAAGTTTGACATGAAGAGCTTTACTAAAAGCCTTTATGGCGGCGTTGTAATTGGGTTCTAGAAACAGTTGTACACCATAGTAATAAGCGGCTTTTTGATAGGTTTTTCGGCTTTCTAAATCGTTGAGGTTTTTAAAGTAGGTCAGGGCACCTTTGTAATCCTTAGAGCGCATAAAAGCATTAATAAGCAAGGCATTAACGGCTTCTTTTTCTCTATGATTGGGATAAGCTTTTAAAAAATTTATAAGCACTTGCGCCACATTGTTATAGGGGTTACCAATATCGTAACTCAATTTGGCATAATTGTAAAAGGCATCTTCTTTTATTTCGGGGCTGAAAGTCATTTGAGAAGCCTTTCTAAACGCATTTAAAGCTGCGGTTTTATTACCTGTTTTAAGGTAACAATCGGCCAAATGGTACGAGGCATTCTGAGCCACAGCGTCTGTGCCGCTAACAATTTTGTTAAACCACGAAATAGCTTTAGAGTAGTCTTTTAGTTTGTAGTAGGCATAGCCCAATTGGTAATAATCGTCATTGTTCCATTGCCCTTTTAAGCCGTTATACTTTAGCAGATACGGTATGGCCTCGCTGTATTTATTAAGATTGAAATAGCTTTCGCCAATAATTTTTGACAATTGTGGGATTAAAGGACCTTGTATTTTTTTTAAAAGTGGCAGGCCAATTGTTATGGCTTTTTTAAATCGCCCCATTTTAAAATTAATATCGGTGAGGTAGTAGGCAACATTGATAGCATAACTTTCGTCTGTCGATACTTTTGACAGGTATTTGTTAGCACTGTCGTAATCCTCATCCGCATAAGCAATATAACCGTAATAATACTTGGCTTTTTCGCCGTAATTTTTAGAATTGAGAAGTTTGGCAAAATAGGTTTTGGCCAATTTGTGCTTTTTGATAATAAATAAGGCATAGCCCTTGTTAAAGATAAGCCGTTCTTTTTGAAAAGTATTTAGGCGGCTAACGGCAACTTTTGAAAACCATTTTAAAGCCTTGTTATAATTACCGACATTAAAATAATAATTGCCCACTTCGAGATAAGCTACAGCCGATTTCAAACTGGTGGCATAAGTGCTTACAAATGTGTCCATAGTAGCATCTGCCCCAAATTGACCTAGTTTTATAGCACTAAAAGCTTTGTAGAATTCTATATTGGCTCTTGTTTCGGAAGTTTTACTAAAACGGGGACTTATCTCACTAAAAACAATTTGCGCAGCGGCGTAATCACTGTTTTGATACAAGTCAACAGCGTGATTGTAGTCTTTTAAAGGAGTGGTATAAATGTCACTCTTTTGAGCAAAGCCAAAATTAAAACAAAAAAGCGCCAAGCAACAAGCGGTTTTAACTGGGTTCATATTTTGTGATATAGGGGTTCAAATGTATTAATCTTACGTTTATGTAACGCCAAAAAACTATATTTTGTATGTTTATTTAACAGATTTTAAAAATCAAAAGCCATACCAATAAGACTTTTTACCTATAAAGACTTCTAAAATTTAGATATGTTTCAAATCAAACCTATTTTTCTGCAATCAATTTAGCCATAAAGCTGTTAAATTCTTCTACAAAATCTTCGTAATATTTACCGGTAGCGGGGCCGGAAAAGCCTGTGTGAATCTGCCTAACCTTACCTTTTCTGTCGATAATAATAGAGGTTGGAAATGACATTACTTTACTGAGCATCGGTAAACTTTTTGAAGCTTCTTTTGAGTCGGAAATACCGGCAATGACATAATCGTATCCAACATTAAATTTCTTTTTCATTTTTTCGACACGGCTTTTGGCATAATCAAAATCAAATTTCCCTTTTACAGGGTTTTCATAAGCCAAGCCTATAATTTCTACACCCTTGTCTTTATTCTTATCGTACCACTCTTTAAAAAAGCGGGTTTCGTCCATACAATTTGGACACCACGTGCCAAAAATTTGTAATATCACCACTTTTCCTTTGTATTTAGGGTCATCTAATGTCACAGGTTTACCATCTAATCCGGGGAAGGAAAAGCTAATCTTATCATACCCCTTTTTAAGGTAGGTTAATTCTAAGGCGCTGGGCAATTCGAATTTTGGATTGTTTACGGCTGTAAAAGGTTTGTAGCCGGAACGTCCTGAGAAAAATGCCCCTTTTAAAGAACCGTCATCTTGTAAATCGGCTGTAAATACAAAAGCATGGGTGCCGTCAAAAGTGTACAGTTCCATATGATTGTCTTTAGCAAACCCTTCCAAAAAACGGTAATCACCTGTTTTTGTCAAGAAGGTACCGGTAAGCAAATTCCCGTCCGATTTAAATATGCCTTCGGCAGGGATTTTACCGCCATCATCTTTTATAAAATAAGTTTCCCAACGACCATCAAATTTGCTGTTGCTGCTGGGGGCGTCAAAACGACCATTTTTACCAAAAGAAGCCTTAAAAGGGAGGCGGTAGTTATCGGCGAAGTTTTTTATATATAAACCGCTTAAATTATCACCGTTTATTTTGGCGCGTATATCGATATCAAAAATGTACATTTTAATAAAAACAGAGTCGCCTTGCACCGTGATTTCGTCAAGCGGAATGGTTTCTTTTCCGTTAATAAGGCGGGCGGTATAACTGCTGTCTTTTTTTGTGATTTCAAAATTAAAAGGCAACCAATGTCCCTGAATATCAATTTCACCACGCCACATACCGGCTTTTAGTTCGATTGGTTCGGGTTTTGTACACGATAAAATTAAGAGACTACTTAAGAGCACAAAGGCAATTCTGGTAAGGGTTTTCATGAGTTTAGTTTTTCCAAGTTAGTTTTAATATTTTCTTTGATACTTTTTGGTTGGTTTCTAAGCCACCAAAGATATATTTTATATTGTCATTTACAGAAGCTAAACCTCGTAAATCCATCGGCAAAAAACTGTTAAAATTTTTATAAATTTTGCCGTGGTTGTAATAAAAATCAGTCTTATGAGGGGCGACACCTCCTGTTTTATTGTAAGCTATGCCGTTGTAATTGTAGGTGGTAGCACTTCCGCCGATAAAATGAGGCACCTTATTAACCAAAGCGGCAGCCATACGATAGCTGCCAAAAGGGGTATCCAAAGGTATATTCTCCCAAAGAATTTCAGTCGGATTTTTAGGATTGACAAAGCCTTTAACCAAGCGTTGTTGAATGGGATAATATTTCCCCATGGCGGCCCCACCGAAATAAAAAATCGTATCTTTTAAAAAAATGCCTTGTGCCCCAAAAGCTTTAAAAGTATGTGTGTTTGGCAAATCTGTACCTTTTTGCCAAGAGTTGGTAACGGGGTTATAAATTTGAACAGCCGGTACATTTTCTTTTTGACTCCATCCGGTAACGATAAAAATAAGACTGTCGCGCCACACAGCTTGTACCTGATCGTCAATGGGAGTTGGAATAGGCGTGCCATCACTTAAAAAGGTATTGGTTTTTATGTTAAAGCGGTGGACTTTATTTGACGACGCTTCATGGCCATCCGCAAAGACATGATATCCGCCCATTATGTAAATAGTGTCTTTTATACGGCTGGCCGCCGAGGCTATTTTACCCAAACTGTCGGGCACATCAGGCAAACGTAACCATATGTTTTTAGTGATGTTATAACGATAACAGCGTTTGTGAATGCCCGAATACAATTTGGTACTGTCTAAACCGCCAAAACTGTAAATAAAATATTGACCGTTAATTGTTGCGCTCTCCACCGCGTTGTTGGTAACGGCTTCGGGAGATTGCGCCATAACTTCTACTTTGAGCTTAGAGAAGTCTTTTTTAGACGTCGTACATCCGCAAAGTGTAAAGAGTAATCCCGTAAAAAAAGAAAAGAGAAGCTTCACCAAATATTTTTTTCAAATTTAAGTAAATAATAAAAAACGCTTGGGCTAAAGATTTTTAAATTAATTACATTTGTAAGCGTTGAACCAATTCTAATGCTCCATTTACAAAACGTTTCTATTTTTCAAGACAAAGTCTTGGTATTGTCTGAGGTTAATTTAAGCTTAAACAAAGGCGATTTTGTTTATTTAATAGGCAAAACAGGTAGTGGTAAAAGCAGCTTGATGAAAACTTTGTATGGTGAATTACCCTTAAAACAAGGTGAAGGTAACATTGTAGGATTCGATTTAAAAACACTTAAAGAAAAACAAATTCCGTTTTTACGCCGTAAATTAGGCATAGTCTTCCAAGATTTTAAGTTACTTTTAGACCGGTCGGTGTTCGATAATCTCGCTTTTGTACTCAGAGCCACAGGATGGAAAGATAAAATCGAGATAAAAACCAAAATAGATGAGGTTTTAAAAAAGGTCGCCATGCAGACCATGGCTTATAAAATGCCTTTTGAATTGTCGGGAGGCGAACAACAACGTATAGCCATCGCCCGTGCTTTGTTAAATGACCCCGATTTGATTTTAGCCGATGAACCCACAGGCAACCTCGACCCAAAAACATCGGTTGAGGTAATGCAGGTGCTACAAGACATCAATAAAAGCGGTAAAACCATTTTAATGGCCACACACGATTACGCTTTGATACTTAAATTTCCATTTAAAACGTTACGTTGCGATGGCGGGAAGGTCTTTGAAGTGGTTCAGAAAACGGTTTAATCCGAAATTAAACCCACTAATTTTTGTGCATTTTTTTGAGGCGAAAACTCTCCCAGTAATTTTTTTCGTTGGTCGCTTAAATTTTTAGTAAAAGCTTTGTCTTTATAGGTTTCTACCAAGTTTTTAAAAGCGTTAATTGTATCGGCCGACAGGCAAAGAGATTCCAACCCGGTGTCTTTAATCATAGGGGTATTTGTAAGACAAAAACGTCCTGCAAACAACGCATTTATCAATTTAAGCTTGATACCGGTAGATTGGAAAGTAAGCATCACGTTAAGATGGGCATGTGCCAATAAATCGTCGGCTTGTTGTTGCTTTATAATTTCAGAAAATGAAATATTTTTAAAGAGCTTAATTTTTTTAATCAAAGAGCTGTCTTTAAAACTACTGGCAATTATTAAAGGATAATCAATAGTCTTGAAAACATCGGTTAAAAAACGAGCCGCTTTTAAATTGTCAGAAATTCTTAAATCGGCCATATAAAGGGCATAAGCCCCCTTTTTAGAAAGAGTTTTGACTGTGTTATTTTGATGAAAAACAGGCAAATAAACAGTCTGTTTAAAACGAGATTTTAAATAGATATGTTCTAAAGGAGAAATACTGAGTACTGCACCAGCCTTTGTTAAAACCTTTTCATAATTTTTCAATTTTTTACTTTCTTGATTAAAAAATACCTTTTTAGCCAAATTTGTTTCGCTATTTGCAAGTCCTTTGTAATAAAAATGTTCAATATTATGAGTGCGGACAAAGGTTTGACGTGACTTAAAAGCATCGTCTAAAAGCGGATAAGTACAATGTAGGCCTTCAAATAAAATAGGATAATTGTCTTTTTTTAATGAATCAATTAATTCTTGACTGTTGCGAGATTGCACCACAAAAGGCAATTTAGAACGCAAACTTTTTAAAGTTGTTTGACGTTTGTAGTAATTTACAGATTCGCAATATTTTTCGAGTTCTTTTTGAGGCCTACGATCCTTGTAAAAACAGTGTAAATGTATTTTAACACCTAATTCAGACAGCGCTTTTATTTTAAAAAATACGTCAATTACGCCACCGTAATTTGCGGGTAATGGCACGTCAAAAGAAACGATATGTAAATGTTTAGACAAGGTCTTTATAAATTTGTATGAGTTTTTTTTCTTCGTTTTCCCAAGTATAGGTCTTAGCGGCTGTTTTAAGATTTTTCAGCCATTGTTTGCGTTGTGTGGTATTGCTTAAAATATTTTTAATCTGTTTTGCCAAATCTTTCGGGTTAAGTGATGTGGCTACAGCCCCGATGTTATTTTCTGACACAAGAGCAGCCACTTCTTTACGGTTAGAGACTAGTAAAGGCGTTTGTGCCTGGATGTAATCGAATACTTTATTGGGCAAACTGTATTCGTAATTTAGGTTGGTTCCTTTGTCTAGAGACAAGCCCAAATCGGCCACTTGGGTATATCGCATCAGTTCACGGTAAGATAACTTGTCTTTAACAACAACCTTTTTGGATAGATTTAATTTTGTAACAATCTTTTTAAGATTGTCAAAAACATCACCACTGCCAATGATATACAAAATGTGATTATTGAGATATTGCATCATTTGCACAGCTTCTTCGGCACCGCGGTCTATGTTAATGCCACTTCCCTGTAAAATAAGCATTTTTTTGTTGCCTTTAATCTTTTCAGCGAAAGCGGTATCAAAAGATTTATCTGAATAAGCAGGAGCCATATTTCTGACGACCTTTACGGGAATGTTGTATTTTTTATTATAAATAGAAGCGATTGATTTATTAACAGTATAAACTTTTTTTAGTTTTGGAAAAATAAGTCGCTCAACTGCCAACCAAATTTTTTGAACAAACGGCCTTGTCGTGAGTTCAGGGACCTCTGTAAATAATTCATGACTGTCGTACACCAAAGGTTTGTTAAAGATTTTGCTTATTAAAAAGTTGGGCAAAAGTGTGTCTAAATCATTGGCTAACAAAACGTCTTTTCTTAAAAAAAGCAGTGTAAAAAAGAGACTCATATTGTAATTGGCATAAAACAAAAAACCTTTGTTAAACCACAATCTCATACGTTTGGTTTGGTAAGAACGCCTGAGCGGTTTGCTGTTTTTTAGGCGGCGTCCTATAAGAAGCACATCAAAACCCATATTTTGCAGGGTTGTACAAATTTTGTGAACCCGTTGGTCTGAACTGAGGTCATTTGTAACAGAAACTATAAGGCGTTTCAAAAGAAAGGTGTTTTAGACTGACGAAAATATTAAAAATAATCTATTATCGTCCTTATTATAGAGACTAAATAGACTTAACGGTATTTTAACGGCAGGTGTACAAGCTTTTTGGTTTCAAAAAAAGGATTGTCAAAATAATCGGCTAAGGCAAATAGACGGGCTTTGGGAAACTTTGCCAATTCTTCGGTTAAATCGCCACCTTTTAAATATAAAATACCGTTTTTAAGTGCGTGACTTTGTTTTTTGGCTACTTTATGACGTGTCCATTTTACAAATGTATCCATAGAGGTAACGGCACGGCTGACTATAAAATCGAATTCGCCCTGTACTTTCTCGGCACGCTGTTGTGCAGCTTTTACGTTTTTTAATCCAAGAACTTCGACGACAGTTTGTACCACTTTTATCTTTTTGGCAATGGCGTCAATGAGATAAAAGTGCGTTTCGGGGAATAAAATAGCCAAAGGGATTCCGGGGAAGCCCCCTCCGGTACCCACATCCAAAATACGGGCTTTGGGTTTAAAAGGCTGTACTTTGGCAATGGCTAAAGAGTGCAGCACATGTCTTATATACAGGTGGTCTATATCTTTGCGCGAGACCACATTTATTTGGGCATTCCATTGGTTATAAAGGCTTCCCAGCTTTTCAAATTGTGTTATTTGTTCAGGAGATAAATCGGGAAAATATTTTAAAATGATATTCATAATGTTATTAAACCCCACAAAATTACGACTCTTAGACTTAAATCTAATACATAAAAAAAGGTTAATTTTTACGCTCTATAAAGGCTTTGTTAATTTAATGTGTTTTCTTTGCACTTTATAATACATTTTTAATTAGGCATGCCAACACAAAACACCATCCGATTTTCTAGAACAGACAAAACCAAATTTTTTAGAACACTTAACAAAAAGGTCAACACCTATTTTACAGAAAACAAACTTAAACGCACAGGTAATTGGAAACTTTACACCAAAGCCATTATCGTTTTTGGCATTTTTATAGCGCCACTTATTCTTATTTTAACGGTTACTATGCCACAGTGGGTCTTACTTTTATTAACTGTTGTTATGGGAGTAGGTATGGCCGGCGTGGGCATGAATGTGATGCACGATGGCAATCACGGGACTTTTTCGAGTAAAAAATGGGTCAACAAATTGATGGGAAGCAGTATTTACATCCTTGCCGGAAACGTGTACAATTGGAAAGTACAACACAATGTGCTACATCATACCTATACCAATATTCCGGGTCACGACGAAGATATAGACGCAGGCCGCATCATCCGTTTTTCTAAACATGCCAAATGGTTTAAAATTCACAGACTTCAAAAATATTATTCATTTTTCCTTTACGGATTACTTACAATTAATTGGGCCATTACAACCGATTTTAAACAAATGCGCAGTTATTTAAAACGCAAATTGTCGCATGGTAAATTCCCAAATCCCGCTAAAGAATGGACGGTTTTAGTCGCCACAAAAATAGCGTATTATTCTCTTTGGATAGTATTACCCTTATTGGTTTTAGACATTTCTTGGTGGAAAGTAGTCCTTGGCTTTTTCGTGATGCATTATACAGCGGGAATTATTTTAAGTGTTGTCTTTCAACTGGCTCATGTGGTACCAAAAACCGATATGCCTATTCCGGATAAAGACGGTAATTTAAAAAACACTTGGGCCATTCATCAGTTGTTTACCACTTCTAATTTTGCTCCCAACAATCGAATTGTATCTTGGTACACCGGCGGTCTAAATAATCAGGTTGAACATCATATTTTTCCAAATATCTCGCACATACACTACAAAAAAATCGCTAAAATTGTCAAAGAAACGGCGCAAGAGTTTAATTTGCCTTATCACGAGTACAAAACTATGCGTCGTGCCTTAGTAGAACACTTTAAATTATTAACATTATTAGGTAAAAAACCTGCTTTAGCGTAACCTTAAAAAATGAATTATCCATTATCCGACCGCATTAACAATTTGCCCTTGTCGCAAACTTTGGCTATGGCGGCACAAGCCAGAACCCTTAAAGAACAAGGTATTGACATTATTAGTTTGAGTTTGGGAGAACCCGATTTTAACACGCCCGACTTTATAAAAGAAGCGGCCAAACAAGCTATTGACGATAATTATAACTCTTATTCGCCTGTAAACGGCTATTTAGATTTACGTCAGGCGATTTGTAAAAAATTTGAACGCGATAATGGCCTGCATTATACACCCGATCAAATAGTGGTATCTACCGGTGCCAAACAATCGCTGGCAAATGTGGTGTTGGCCGTCGTAAATCCGGGTGACGAAGTTTTACTGCCCGCACCGTATTGGGTAAGCTATGACGCTATGGTTAAAATGGCTGATGGTGTGTCGGTTGAAATCCCTTCAAGTATAGAAACCGACTTTAAAATTACACCGGCACAGCTCGAAGCGGCCATTACCCCCAAAACAAAGCTGCTGTTTTTTAATTCGCCCAACAATCCCAGTGGTTCTGTGTACAGCAAAGAAGAATACCGCGCTTTGGCCGATGTCTTGGCCAAACACCCCGATATTTACGTTATATCAGATGAAATTTACGAACACATTCTTTACGAAGGCACAGCCTTTAGTTTTGCGGCTTTTGCCGATATGTATAACCGCACCATTACCGTAAACGGTTTGTCTAAAGCCTTTGCCATGACAGGTTGGCGTTTGGGTTATATAGGAGCGCCTGTAGCCATTGCCAAAGCCTGTAACAAAATGCAAGGTCAAATTACTTCTGGTACTAATTGTATTACACAGCGCGCGGCCATTAAGGCTCTTGAGGCGCCGGTTTCTTGTGTAGATTATATGGTTACCGAGTTTAAAAACCGCCGTGAATTGGTGTACGATTTGTTATCTCAAATCGAGGGGTTTAAACTCAATAAACCCAAAGGCGCCTTTTACTTTTTTCCCGATATTTCGTCTTTTTTTGGCAAAACCATAAAAGGAAAACAGATTAACAATGCTTCCGATTTCTCGATGCTTTTACTAGACGAAGCACATGTAGCCACTGTTACCGGCGATGCTTTTGGTTCGCCAAACTGTTTGCGTTTGAGTTACGCCACGTCTGAAACCCTTTTACGCGAAGCTATCAAACGCATAAAAGCAGTTGTGACAGGTGTATAAACAACATTTTACAACCAAGTGGGCCGATTTCGACCCCAATAAACACATGCGTCACACGGCCTATAACGACTATGCCGCCGAATGTAGAATCCGTTTTTTTAACGAAAACGGCATCACCACACAACTTTTTGAGGAAACACACATAGGGCCGGTTTTGTTTAAAGAAGAAACCCATTTTTACCGTGAAATTCGCTTAGGCGAAGCCCTCGAAATAAGCTTGCAATTAAAGGCCTGTTCGCCTTTAGGCGAACGTTTTAAAATGTATCACCAACTCTACAAAACCGATGGTGTTTTGGCAGCCGAAATACACATTTTTGCGGCGTGGCTCGATTTGAATACCCGAAAACTCATCGTACCGCCACCTGTAGTAATAAACGCTTTTAACAAACTAGAACGCACAACCGATTTTGAGACAATTGTATTGAAAAAGAAAGTATAAAACCTTGTTATTTTAAACAAAATAAAGAAAGTCAGGGTTTCACTTTATGTGAAGCCCTGACTTAACTAATTAAATTGATACGATGACTTATAGTCATCGTATCAATTTAATCTAAATCTAAATGAAATTTTAAGTTTTTTGGCATCCTTTGCGTAAACCCTTGCGCACTTTGCGGTTAAAAATAGGCGTAGTCAGAGTTTAACTTAGAGTTGAAGACCTGACTGTATTTTTAATTCTCTATTTCCAGACCGATAGGGCAATGGTCAGAATGTTTGGCTTCGGGTAAAATATAGGCCCGTTTTAAACGGTTTTTTAAAGAGTCGCTCGCCATTAAATAATCTATTCGCCATCCTTTGTTGTTGTTACGGGCATTGGCGCGATAACTCCACCAACTGTAGTGATGCGGTGCTTTGTTAAAATACCTAAAAGTGTCTATAAAACCACTTTCTATAAATTGGTGAATCCATGCGCGTTCTACGGGTAAAAAACCGGACGTGTTTTTCAGTCCTACCGGATTGTGAATGTCAATCGCTTCGTGGCAGATGTTAAAGTCGCCCCCAATAATAAGATGTGGTATTTCTTTTTTAAGATTGTCAATGTACTCTTGAAATTGCGCCATATAATTCAGTTTAAAATCCAAACGCAAGTCGTTTGTCCCCGAAGGGAGATACAAACTCATTACAGAAACCGTATCAAAATCAACCCGCAAATTGCGTCCCTCAAAATCCATTGTTTCTATACCGGTTCCATATTCTACGTGGTTGGGTTTTATCTTTGACAAAATGGCCACACTGCTATAGCCTTTTTTTTGGGCCGAAAACCAGTAATGATGCGGATAGCCGGCTTTTTCAAAAAGTTCTAAATCGAGTTGATCTTTGTGCGCTTTGGTTTCTTGGATAAGCACAACATCGGGATTGGCGGTCTGTAACCAACTTAAAAAACCTTTTTTTAAAGCGGCCCGAATACCGTTGACGTTATAGGAAATTATTTTCATAGTTTTGGTGTCAGAAGACCGAAGCCGGAAGCCGCAAAAACAGACTTTGGCATTTTTTATAATTATTATTTACATTCATAATTCGCGCGCAATTTACGGCGCATCACTTTGTTAGAGGCTGTACGTGGCAAAGTGTCAATTTGCACCAAATCACTGACTTTAAAAAGCGGATTCAGCTGTTTGCGTACAGCTGTTTGCGCTTGTTTTAAACGGTCAGTTTGCGTTAAGGAGCTCTCCAGAGGCACATAATACACCACCAACAAACCGGGACCGCCGCCTTTGGGCGCCACAGCTACAGCCGCCGATTCTTTAACAAAATCGAGGCTGTTTATAACACTTTCAATTTGTATAGAACTGACTTTAATACCGCCTAAATTCATCGCGTCATCGGTACGTCCTTGGGCTTTGTAATAACCTGTTTCTAAGCGCAACATGGCATCGCCATGACGGCGCAATAATTGGTCTTTATACTTGGGAGTTCCCTCGTAATACTCTTTGTGGTGGTCGCGGTTTAAAAGGGTATTAGACAGTCCCATAGTGGGTGGTATCAAAAAAACTTCCCCTTTATTTGTGGGATTGTCATCTTCGTCAAGCAACACAAATGCTGTTCCCAAAGCTTGGGTAGAAAAGGTACTTGGATAATTATCTTGCACCACGGTACTTGTAACGTAGCCCCCGCCAATTTCGGTACCGCCACAGTATTCAATAACGGGTTTGCCACCGGCCAACTGCATCAGATAAGTCATTTCGGTTGGATTAGAAACCTCACCGGTAGAGCTAAAGCATTTTATAGCGCTCCAATCCAACCCTTCCATACAGCCCGAAGCTTTCCAGTGTTTAACAATGCTCGGCACAACCCCTAACATCGTGACTTTGGCGTCTTGTACAAACGTGCCAAAATTACTATCTAACGGCGCACCGTAATACAAACCGATAGTTGCTTTATTTATAAGGGCTGCAAAAACCAACCACGGCCCCATCATCCAACCTAAATTGGTGGGCCAGCACACCACGTCGTTTTTATGAATATCGTGGTGGTAATAACCGTCTGAGGCGCCTTTTATAGGGGTAGTATGATGCCACGGAATGGCTTTAGGATTACCCGTCGTCCCCGATGAAAATAAAATGGTTATCGTTTCGTCAGGCGTTTGTTTAACACTCTCAAAGGATGGATTTTCTGCTAAAAAAGCTTTCCAAAAAACGTCATTTGGACGTAAAGCTGTGTTTTTATTTGTCGCTTTAATTACCACAGCCTTAGGGGCTTTGGCCTCACAAATTTTTTGATATAAAGGCAGGGTTTTACCGGCTCTTAAAAGGTAATCTTGTGTAAATATTAATTTGGGATGGGCAATTTTTAAACGCGTTTCAATTTCGTTGGGCGTAAAGCTGTCGGCAATGGTTACAATGGGATTTCCGGCTTTAATACCCGCCAAATAAATAGCTACCGCTTCAAGGGTCATAGGCATATCAATAGCGATGGCATCACCTTGTTTTAATCCCGTTTGACGGAGACTGTTGGCAATTCTGTTAACCAAATTTTCGAGTTCTTGTTGGGTAACTGCGGTAAGTTTACCCCCTTCTTTTTGGTAAATTACAGCTGTAGCCTCTGCGTTGTTATTAAAACAACTGTCCACAATATTCAGTTGGGCGTCTTTTAGCCAAACAGGGGTTTCAACACCCTCTGATACATCTAAAACAGCACTGAAATTTTTAGCACATTTAATCTTCAGGTTTTGGACTGTTTCTTCCCAAAATGCGCCACGGTGGCTAACAGACCACTCCCAAAAATCACGATAGGTATTAAAATGATGTTTTCGCATCATTTTGTAGATATTGCTGTGTGCGATAACTGTTTTAGAAGGATGCCAAACGTAATTTTTCATCGGTTAAAATTTGGGATCGTCTTGCGGGACATCTTTTATTTTAGGGTCTTTATTAAAAGTATTACAATCGAGATTAATTGAAATATGTTCGGGTTTTTCGAATTCTTCCTTGCTGACGTGTAAGGTACTGTCTTTATACACCTGTTTCATATACAGCGCCCATATTGGCAGCGCCATAGAAGCCCCTTGACCGCGGGTAATACCTTTAAAGTGAATAGAACGGTTTTCGGCACCCACCCAAACGCCGGTAGCTAAATTGGGAACCATACCCATAAACCACCCATCCGATTGGTTTTGCGTGGTACCGGTTTTACCGGCAATAGGATTTTTAAATTCGTAAGGATAGCCTGTGGCAATACTGTCGGGATACACCCCGCTTTTGGTACGTAAACGGATACCCGAACCAAACTGTGTTACACCTTCCAGTAAATTAATAACTGTGTAAGCCGCCTCTTTACTCAACACTTCTCTTGTTGTTGGCGAAAAATTTTCTAAAACAGTACCGTTTTTATCTTCAATACGCAGGACAACCATGGGTTTTATGTACATGCCTTGATTGGCAAAAGTACTGTAAGCGCCTACCATATCGTATAAACTAATATCAACCGTTCCCAAAGCGATAGAGGGCACTTCAGGAATATATCCCGTAATACCCAAACTTCTCGCCAAGCGTTTGACATTTTTAGGGCCTACTTTATACATCATACGGGCTGTAATAACATTGATAGATTTGGCCAAAGCCTGTTTTAAGGTTAAAATACCACCGTATTTACCTCCCGAATTACTGGGTGTCCAATCTTCGGGAATACCAAAAGTGCCGGCCGGAATGGTATAAGGAATATTAGGATACTTTTCGCAAGGCGAAATTTTTAACTGATTGATAACCGTGGCATATACAAAGGGCTTAAAGGTAGAACCCACTTGGCGGCGGCCTTGTTTGGCATGATCGTATTTAAAGTATTTATAGTTTATACCGCCTACCCATACTTTTACGTGCCCGGTTTGGGGTTCGACACTCAATACCCCGCTTTGTAAAAAATATTTGTAATATTTTATAGAATCCAGAGGCGACATAAGCGTATCTTTATCCCCCTGCCAAGAGAAAACACGCATAAGACGCTTGGTGTTAAAAGCCTTCTCAATTTCGGCATCAGAAGCCCCGGCTTTTTTCATGCCTCTATAACGACCGGTGCGGCGCATAGTCGATTTAATGATACGCTCTGTCGAAGCTACAAATGTTGAATCTTCTTTTTCTTTTAACAGTCTGATTTCTGCGGTATCTTTTTTTTGTTTAATAGCCCTTTCTAATGCTTTAGAAGGCACATAAACAAAGGGGGCATACGGGTTTTCCTTTTGTTGCTTAAAAAAGGCCCGTTGTAAGTTAGACATATGCCGTTTAACGGCATTTTCGGCATATTTTTGCATACGCGCGTCTATGGTTACGTATATTTTAAGGCCATCGCGGTAAATGTTATACTTAGAGCCATCGGGTTTTTTATGGGTTCTGACCCATTTTTTCATATAATCACGTATGTATTCTCTAAAATACGTTGCCGAACCATCGCTGGTATCTTCAGGGGAAAAATTTAAGACGATAGGTAATTTTTGAAGCGAATCTTTAACCTTGGTTTCTAGATACCCGTATTTTTCCATTTGTTTGAGCACCTGATTGCGCCTTAAAAACGCTTTTTTCTTAGACCTTTTTCTTTTTGGATTGTATTGTCTGGGATTTTTAAGCATAGCCACAATAACAGCCGATTCTTCTTGTTTCAAATCTTTAGGCTCTTTTCCGAAGTAAATACGAGAGGCCGATCTTATTCCAATGGCATTAAATAAAAAACCTTGTTTGTTTAGATACATGGCTATTATTTCTTGTTTGGTATATTGGCGTTCGAGTTGGATGGCAATAACCCACTCTTTGGTTTTTTGAATGATGCGTTTAAAAATATTGCCCGAAGCCCGTTTTGTAAATAAAAGTTTTGCCAATTGTTGGGTAATGGTACTGGCTCCCCCTCCTTTTCCCAGTTTAATTAAGGCACGGAAAGTGCCGCGAACATCGATGCCTGAATGGTCATAAAAACGGACATCTTCTGTGGCAATTAAAGCTTGTACAAGGTTTTTAGGAAGGTCTTTATAACCGACAGGTGTTCTGTTTTCGTGATAATATTTACCTAATGTCTTCCCGTCTATAGAAATGACTTCGGTAGCCAAATTGTTTTCGGGATTTTCTAATTCTTCAAAGGTGGGAAGTGGCCCAAAAACACCGGTAGCGGCAAGTGTAAATAATAAAACAATAGCCAAAACACCTACACCAAAAATGCCCCACATGTAACGCGTGTATTTTTTAAAAGATGTATTGATAAGCTTCTTTTTCTTAGTCATTTTTAATTTTTCACATATTCTACACTTAAACCCACATCAGAAATGCCTTGAAGATACGCGTCGCCATATAAATGACCGTTTTTTCTTACAGCATGAACTATGTTAAACGTATAAGCCCCTTTTTTTGGGAATATGTAATTGGTTTTATAAATTAATTTGCTCTCTTTTACAGAAGTAAATCCTGTGCCTAGCCAACGCCCTGAAGCATCGGCCATGTCATACTCTAACGTGTCAATTTGTATTATAGTGTTTTTGTATTTTTCTGTAACCACCAAGAATAAGTTACTGTAGGGGTATTGATTTGTATTGCGAATATTGATATAGAGATTGTAGCGAGAAACAGAATCGGCTATAGCCACATTAAACGCCAAACTTTGTTTTAGAGCCCATTTATTGTTTTCAATATTTTTGTAGCGGCTATAAAATGGAGGTTTAGAACAAGCAAAAATCAGTAAAAAAACCCCTATAAGATAACTTTTATCTTTTAGCATTATTTCTTTTTTTTCTGTTACGATGTTTCTTTTTACGGCGTTTAGGTTTGTCAAAACGGGTTAAACTTTCCTGACCCACCACATCTGTAAAGTTAGGAATATCATCTTCTAACTCAAAAGAGTAATCTTCTAGTCCGGTACTCTTTTTACCTTTTTTGTTGAGCGCTATTATTTCATTGGCATGTTCGGCTGTGATAGCGTGCCAGTTGATGGGGTTCTCTTTATAAGCATACCACAAGAGTCCTTTAAAAATATCCATTTTTTGGAAAACAGCTTCTCCCATTTCGGTTTTTAAACGAATATCTGTCTTGGGAAAAGCTTTTAAGGCTTCTAAATATGAATCGAGTTCGTAATTTAAACAGCATTTTAATTTACCACATTGTCCTGCCAGTTTTTGTGGGTTTAAAGACAGTTGTTGGTACCGTGCCGAAGCCGTGTTTACAGATCTAAAATCGGTGAGCCAAGTAGAGCAACACAATTCGCGACCACAAGAACCTACACCACCCAATCTGGCGGCTTCTTGACGCAATCCTACTTGACGCATTTCTACGCGAATACTAAAAGCCGAAGCCAACTCGCGAATAAGCATTCTAAAATCTACACGTTCATCAGCTGTATAAAAAAAAGTAGCTTTAGAGCCATCACCTTGATATTCAACATCAGATAGCTTCATTTTTAGTCCTAAACGCAAAATTATAAGTCTTGATTTTTGTTGCACATCGAGCTCTTTGTTTCTAGAGCTCTGCCAAATGTCAATATCTCTTGAAGAGGCTTTGCGATAAATTTGTTTAATATCTTCGCTATCTACGGCAATATTGTGTTTGCGCATTTGAATCTTAACCAATTCGCCTGTCAGGCTTATAACGCCTATATCGTGACCGGGAGATGCCTCAACGGCTATAATGTCGCCTATAGAAAGGCTTAAATTTTTGGTATTTTTATAAAAGTGTTTGCGTCCGTTTTTAAAACGCACTTCAACGATATTGAAAGGTTGTTGATGGTTGGGTAAAGTCATATTCGACAGCCAATCAAAAACACTTAATTTATTACAACTATCAAAACCACAAGAGCCATTATTTTTACAGCCGTTAGGGGAACCGTTCTCTTGCGTAGTACAGGTACTACAACTCATATTAGTTTTATATTTAGCTAACTACAAAAAGCAGTTATTTTGGTTTTTAAAAATTCTTCTAATCTGTAAATATACTACAAACTTTTAAAAAGATTTAAACGCTTTAAGATTAAGTTTCTTTTACGTCAATAATTTTAACAGGACAGGCTTGGGCTGCTTTTTTAACATTATCTAAAATAGTATTGTCGGTTGATTTTATCGTAAAAAACCCCCGCTTGTCTTGCGATTTAAGTAAAACCGTTTTACCGTCTTTTTTTGACATTTGAAACTGTTTGGGCGCCAGTTCAACACAGTAATTACAACCGATACATTTTTTGCGTTGTAATGTTATTATAACCATTTATGTGTCTTACAATTTTATTTTGGCAAATCTAATAAGTTTAACACGTACTTTTTGTTTATTTTTTTAATCTTTGCACTATGCCTTTTAAAGCGATAATTGGACACAATCATATAAAAAAACACTTAAAAGAAACTCTTGAAAAAGGACGCATACCCCATGCGCAGCTATTTGTAGCGCCTCAAGGAACAGGCGCTTTGCCCATGGCAATAGCCTATGCCCAACAGCTTTTGTGTTTTAAAAATACAGACGAAGGATTAATAGAAAATAAAGCCTGTAGTCTTAAGGTTTCTAAATTGACGCATCCCGATTTACATTTTGCTTTTCCGGTAACTACGACAGATAAAATAAAAAAAAATCCGCACAGCGATTACTTTTTAGACGCGTGGCGTCAATTTGTACTTGATAATCCTTATAGAAATTTATTCGATTGGTTGCGATATTTAGGCGTCGAAAACAAACAAGGCAACATTGCCGTAGCAGAGGCGGATAATATTATTAAAAAGCTCAGTTTAAAAGCTTACGAAGCGTCTTTTAAGGTTATGATTATTTGGATGGTCGAAAAAATGCCGGCGCCAACCGCTAACAAATTACTTAAAATTATAGAAGAACCGCCCAAAAACACAGTTCTTATTCTTATTGCCGAAAACGAAGATCTTTTGTTAAAAACCATTGTGTCGCGTTGTCAAATAATTCGGTTTTTACCGCTTACTGAAAGTGTTATTAGTGAGGCTTTACAAACGAAATTACAAGTACCTGTGCGCCAAGCAGAGGCCATAGCTTTGCAAGCCCAAGGCAGTTGGAATAAGGCCTGCCAATTGATAAATCAAGACACAAAAGACAGTCTTTTTGAAGAATGGTTTGTAGAGTGGGTACGTACCGCTTTTAAAGCTAAAGGCAATGCGACGGCTATAAACGATTTGATAATCTGGAGTAACACTATTGCTACCGCCGGGCGTGAAGCCCAAAAGCAATTTTTGACTTACTGCTTGATGTTTTTTAGACAGGCTTTGTTGGTAAATTACAAGGCTACAGAGCTCGTTTATTTACAGCCTCAAACGGCCAATTTTTCGCTCGACAAATTTGCCCCTTTTGTTAATGCTTCAAATATTTTAGGTATTACAAAATCTTTAGAAACAGCCATATACCATATAGAACGCAATGCCAATGCCAAAATAGTTTTGTTAGACCTGTCTATAAAACTCACCCGATTATTGCACAAAAAAGAAGCGGTTTAATTTTTTGATTGGTTTAAATCGGCTAATAAATCGTTGTAAAGAAATTGATGAAGATCTTTTTTAAGCGATGCTCTGTCGGATAATTTTAAGCCTTTTGTTTTGACAAACCTGTGGACTTTAGCACGTAAAACACCGGGGCTTCCACTAAAAAAGGTGTAAGAAAAACGTCTTTTACAATCGTAAAAACTGATGGGCACAATGGGAATTTTGTGTTCTATAGCCAAACCAAAGGCGCCGTTTTGAAAAGTATCTAAGACAATACTTTCGTCATCGGGCACCTTTCCTTCCGGGAAAATGCAAATACTTACACCATCTTTTAAACGTTTTTGTGCTCTGACATAAACCTCTTTACGACTTTTAAGACTGCTTCGGTCAACCAAAATACAGGTGCGTTTGTAAAAAAAGCCAAAAACAGGAATCCGAGCCAACTCTTTTTTTCCTACAAAAACAAAAGGATTTTTAGCCACAACCAACATCAACATAATATCAATCATAGAAGTGTGATTGGCAATAAACATATAACTCTTTTTAGGGTGAATAGGTTCTTCATAAATAATTTTAGCCTTAAAGCCCATTAAAAACAAAATGGTTTTGGCCCACGCACGGGCAATACTAAAAAAAGCAGGATATAGATTATCACTTGAAGTGACGATTAATAATATGGGAAAAACAACAATAATTGTCACTAAAAACACAATATAAAACCAAAGACGCCAAAACAGCCTGAAAATATTTAGAAGAAAATTCATCGAGACCAAAATTAGTAATTTAAATTGTATTTAAAATTGCTTTTAAATTGTGTATTTTTGTGGTTTTAAATACAGTAAATGGCTAGAATTTTAACCGGTGTTCAAAGTACGGGCACCCCCCATTTAGGCAATCTTTTAGGCGCTATTATTCCGGCAATTGCCTTGTCAAATCAACCGGAAAACGAATCGTTTTTGTTTATAGCCGATATGCATTCGTTAACACAAATAAAGGATGCGAATACTTTGCGTTTAAATACCTATAGTACAGCAGCCGCTTGGTTGGCTTTTGGTTTAGATATTGATAAAACGGTTTTTTACCGTCAAAGCGATGTGCCACAAGTTACCGAATTGGCCTGGTATTTGAGCTGTTTTTATCCGTATCAGCGGCTTACTTTAGCACACTCGTTTAAAGATAAAGCCGACAGGTTAGAAGATGTTAATGCCGGTTTGTTTGGCTACCCTATGCTGATGGCTGCCGACATTTTGTTGTACGATGCCGATATTGTGCCGGTAGGCAAAGACCAACTGCAGCACCTGGAAATGACGCGCGATGTGGCCTCAAGATTAAATCACAAAGTGGGCGACACCTTAATTTTACCGCAGGCTCTTGTTCAAGAAAACACCATGTATGTTCCCGGAACCGATGGCGAAAAGATGAGCAAATCTAAAAACAACATTATCAATTTGTTTTTACCCGACAAGCAACTGCGCAAACAAATTATGCAAATTAAAACCGATTCTACACCGCTCGAAGCCCCTAAAAATCCCGATACCTGTAATCTTTTTGCGCTGTATAAATTGGTGGCACCGCCGGAAGACACAGACACTATGCGCGCCAATTATTTGGCCGGCAATTACGGTTACGGCCATGCCAAGCAAGCTTTTTTTGAATTACTTGTTGAAAAATTTAAAACCCAACGCGAACGCTATGGGTACTATATGGAGAATCTTTCCGAAATTGACAAAGCCTTGACCCTTGGAGCCGAAAAGGCTAAAGCTGTTGCCGATGTCGTACTGGCACGTACACGTACCAAGATGGGATATTAATTACTGCAATTTAAGGGTCTCATTAGTTAGTTAAATCTATGTACTTTCAGTGCATAGTGGTTTAGTTATCTCGTTGTTAATTTAAATACCGCTCATTTGAAGTATGAGCCATTTAGTTTTATTATTAATAAACATTTAACATTCAGCCAATTAAATTTAACTTATCTTTATGGGATATTTTATTCTTTTTCAGACCTTCTCTTTCTTGATAATTTAGTGAAATAAACTTAAAGGCTAGACTATAAAACTTTTAATATTTTAGTATATGATCCTTAAATACAGTAAGATAAGTCCTTATAAGATCAGGAAAATTATCAAGTGTTTTTGTTTGGATTTAACAGCCCAACAATGCAGCGTACTTTTAAAGATAAACCGCAATACAGTTAACCGTTATTACTTAATTTTTAGAAAAACCATTTATAGCCATCAACAATCTAAACTTGACTTATTTTTAGCGAGCCAAGAGATTAGTCTAAGTCTTTTTAAAAACACACAACATAAATTTCCAAAAAAAGAAGAAAAAAAAGCAAAAGTAAAGGGATTTATAGGTGTCATAGAAAACGAACAAATAATTTTTACGAATTTAATTAAGGCCGATACTTCATCAAAAATAAGTAAAAATATAAACACCAATTATCTCTTAACAGACTATGGTATTGATAGATATGATGCTATAATTTGTCTGAACAGCAATAGGTTTGTTCGTATGGATAAAAGCAAAACACCTTATAAAAAACAGGTATCCGGTCTTGATAATATTGAGCGTTTTTGGGGTCACACAAAAAAGCGTTTGAATAAATTTAACGGTGTTCACAATTACTTCGAATTGCATTTAAAAGAGAGCGAATGGCGTTGGAAAAAGACTGTAACCAGTATGGAAAAGGAATTAAAAAAATTACTTCTTATGATTCTGATGTTTTTTATGGTTAACAAAGTTTTTTTTGATGTAAAATGTATATACACTCTTTAATTAGCACTTTTTTTCTAATCTAGGCTATTTATTATTTAAAATAAGTAGTATATTTATAGCAGGTTTACATCTCTTTTCTTTTAAATGTTGATATAAATTTAATTTAATGGCTTTGTTCAACACATACGGTAAATCAAAAAGTTTTCTAAAGAAGAAATCACCCACAGGCGTAGCACTTATCTTTGGGGGCTTATTTATTTTATTTTTAGCTGTTTATGTCGTTTTTCACACAAAGCTTGAGAAGTACTATATTTTTAAGACAGAGACTTATACCGATATCCACCTAAATGTGTTGTATGCCCATTTAAAATTTGAGGAAAATTTAGGCGCAAAAGACCACACCTATACTTCTAGCGACAGTCTGAGTTTGTTTAAGGCTCTGAAATTGGTAGAAACACTCACAATACCGCAAAAAGGATTTCAATATTTGTCAGTGTTTAGAGATTACTACCCTTTAGAAAATCTTAAACAAAACTTGGCAGCCCTTGTCAAATTGACCCAACTCAAAAAAAAACCTGATGATATTGACGTACGGTACAATACTATTTACAGCGATTTTATAACGAAAATAAATACAAATAAGGCTTTTTTAAAAAACAATTATGCCCTTTTAAAAAAGCGACTACTCTTTTTTGAGTTTTTCTTAATAGTCCTTGTACTGGTTTATAGTATCGTTACTTACATTAAAATAAAAAAATACCGCTTACACAATTGGGGGCTTTCTCAAAAGAAAAACGAACTTTTAGAGAGGCTTAAAGATGTTCAAA
Source organism: uncultured Flavobacteriaceae bacterium (assembly GCA_964564475.1). GTDB lineage: Bacteria > Bacteroidota > Bacteroidia > Flavobacteriales > Flavobacteriaceae > CG1-02-35-72. Next base: position 33,380 of record CAZMBM010000003.1, read on the forward strand.
AGGTGGCTAAGATGGGCTACTTTATTTATAATTATACAACTAACCAATGGTTGTGTGACAAACAGTCTATGGCGCTGCTAGGGCTAACTGTAGATAATGGTCGTTTTGAAGATTGGTTAGAAAAAATGCACCCCAATGACAGAGACTTAGCCGTTAAAGCCTTAAAAAAGAGAGGTCAGAAATATAAAAAAGAAATAAAATTAGAATACAGATATATTTTGAATGACGGCACCACAAAATGGATTCGGCATTGGTCTAGACCTTTGAGTTTTAATACAGACGGGCTCATAAAAACCTCTATAGGCGTATTTCAAGATATTACAGCGTCAAAAAAATATGAAGCAGATTTAATAAAACTAAATACAGCCATAGACAATAGTCAAAACGAAGTTTTTATTTTTAACACCAATAATTTAAGGTTTTCGTATGTAAACCAAGGGGCTTTAAAAAATTTAGGATATACTATAGAAGAATTTAAAACGATGACACCTCTAGACATTAAACCCGAATTTACACCCCAAGGTTTTGAAAAATTAGTAAAGCCATTAATAAATGGCGATATTTCAAAATTGCGGTTCGAAACCTTACACCAACGCAAAGACAAAACAACCTATCCGGCCGAAATTAATTTAAGTAAATTTAATATTGAAGACAGTATTTATTTTTTAGCCATAGTAATTGATTTAACCCAACGTAAAGCAGCAGAAAAAAAACGTTTAGAAGAGATAGAAAAAAGCAATCATTTTTTACAAGAGTCGCAAGCCATTGCCTTATTGGGTTATTACACCTATAATTTTAAGACCAAACATTGGGTATCCTCAAAGATAATTACTGATTTAATGGGCTTAGAAGCCGAAGAAGGAAGCTTACAGTCTTGGATAGATATTATACATCCTGAAGATAAGACAATATTAATTAGTGCTTTATCAGAAAGGCAGAAAAACCACACAGCTCCTTTAGATGTAACCTATAGAATAATCAATCCTAAAAAGGATACCATTCATTGGATACACCACATAGCTCAAGGTTTAAAAAAAGACGATAGCGGAGAACTGTTGCCAACCTTAGGGGTTATACAAGACATAACGGCACAAAAAGAGATACAAAAGAAGCTAAAAGACGCCGAAAAACGCTGGCGCTTTGCTATTGAAGGGACCAACGATGGTCTTTGGGATTTGAATTTAGTAACAAAAGAGGTATATTATTCTGACAGGTGGAAAGAAATGTTGGGTTATAAACCTGATGAACTCGAAAATAAGGAAGAGACCTGGGAGAAATTGGTTCACCCTGATGACTTGGAACGGGTGAATGCCTTAGCACAATTACATTACGAGAAAAAAATACCTTATTTTAGTGCCGAGTACCGTATGAAATGCAAGGACAATACCTATAAATGGATATTAGACAGGGCCAAAGTTACCGAACGCGATGCCAATGGAAAGCCTCTTAGGATTATAGGCGTACATGCCGATGTTACTAGGCGTAAACAAGAGGAACAAGTAAAAGAAGTGATATATAAGATTACCTCGTTTGCACAAAATACCCCAAAATTAGACAAGTTGCTCCCTTATATTAAAGAGTGCTTACACTCCGTTATTGATACCACAAATTTTTATGTGGCTCTTTATGAAAATGATTCACAGAGCTTTAAATCACCCTACCGTATAGATTTAGAAGTTGTTAAAAAAGGTGAAAACCCTTATCATTTCCCTAAAGGTAAATCTTTTTCGGGCTATGTCATAGATACCCAAAAACCCTTTTTATCTACCAGTAGCTTTGAAAAATCGCTTATTAAAAAAGGTGTTGTTGTGGAGGGCGGTGTTAAATCTAAGTGTTGGTTGGGTGTTCCTTTATTAGTAGAAAAAGAAGCCATTGGCGTGATGGTTGTACAGAGCTATACTGATGAAAATACTTTTAAACAAAAAGATGTTGTGTTGTTAGAGTTTATAGCCGCTAATATAAGCAGGGCTGTGAAACAATCAGAAGATTTCGAAAAAATACACCTTTTAAACAAAGCCTTAGAGAAAAGCCCCGACAGTGTTATGATAACCGATACTAAAGGGAAGATAGAATATATAAATCCGACTTTTACAAAATACTATGGCTTTTCTTACAAAGAAGCTGTCGGTCAAACCCCACGTATTTTAAATTCGGGCAAACAATCTGAGGCTTTTTACAAAGGGATGTGGCGTAGCATACAAAAGGGTCGTATTTGGGAAAAAGAGATAGTTAATAAAGCCAAAGACGGCACAGAGTGTTTGGTTGTCCTTACCATTGTTCCCGTAAAAAATGAGGAAGGAGCGATTACACATTATATTGCCATAGAAAAAGATATTACAGAAAAACGCCAGCTAGAACGCCAATTTTTAAATGCTTTGGTAGAGGCCCAAGAAACAGAAAAACAGAGTTTTGGCGAAGAGTTACACGATGGTATCAGCCAAATTTTAGCAGCACAAGCCATGTATATTGACGTTATGATTAAACAGAACAAAAACCGTGAAGACACCGCCTTAATGCATCTCAATAAAGTGAAAGAGCTCAACACCAGAGCTATTAACGATACACGAAATATAGCCCATGGCCTGATGTCTAAACAGTTAAAAGAATTGGGCTTGATAAAAGCTGTTGAAAGAATTTGTGAAGAATACAACTTTTCAAGAGATATAGAATTCTCTTTTACACACAGTAATTTAAAAAGCAAAGAGCTTTCGTATGACATTAAAACCAATATTTTTAGAATCGTTCAAGAGATTACAACCAATATTACGCGCCACTCTACAGCCACAAAAGCTTCGGTAGAATTTATAAAAACACCTACCAATAAATTAAAAATAAATATAAAAGATAATGGTGTAGGTATAGATTTAGAAAAGTTAAAACGTGATAATAAAGGGGCGGGACTTAAAAACATAGAACGCCGTGTAAGCTTGCTTAACGGACAAATGACTTTAGATACAGCACCGGGTAAAGGCACCTGCTATACCATAGTTGTGCCTCTGGATGATACTGTAAAATTAAGGCGAAACAGTTAAAGTTTCTTTGACAATAGCGCTACAATAATTTATTGAAAGGTCTCCATTTTTTCTGTTAGCCCCTTTAAATTAAGGGTTTAATTTTTTTTTTGTAAATTGTAGCCTTATTAACCTTAAAATCTAACTTATTATGTTTACCAAATCACATGTATTGGGAACCCTTGCGGGTTTTGTAGTATTATTTTTAGGCGGCTGGTTGTATTACGATATGCTGGCCAAAGGCTTTTACGATGCGCACACTTCTGAAGCGGCCAAAGCCATTATGAGAGGCGACAACGTTAACCTTCTTCTTGTGGCCTTGGGCAGTTTGGTTCAGGCCTGTGTTATGACGACCCTTTATTCTAAATTAGCCGACAAAGGCAACGGACTTAAATTTGGGGCTTTCTTTGGGGTTTTTGCAGGTTTTGGTTTAGGCTTGTTAAGTTACGGCCTTATGGACTTTATGGATATGACCGGTGCTTTGGTTGACTTTGTATGGTGTATTGTTTTCTATGCCATCATCGGTTGGGCCATAGCCTTTGTTTCAAATAAATTTGCGAGTTAGGTCAAACTTTAAAAATTTGAAAGCGCCCAAAAGTTTTTACTTTTGGGCGCTTTTTATTAGTTATATATTGTGAATTGATACGATGACTCACAGTCATCGTATCAATAAAAACTACTGTTCTAAAAACGGATAGCGATAATCTGTTGGTGGCACAAAAGTTTCTTTAATTGTGCGGTTAGACACCCAACGCAACAAATTCCAAACAGAGCCGGCTTTGTCGTTAGTGCCCGAACCTCTGGCACCGCCAAAAGGTTGTTGGCCAACAACAGCTCCTGTGGGTTTGTCGTTTATATAAAAATTACCGGCCGCATTTTCTAAAGCATTGGTGGCATAGTCTAATACATAACGATCTTGACTAAAAATAGCGCCTGTTAAAGCGTATTCAGAAGTGTGATCTATGGTTGTTAAACAGTCTTTCCAATCGGCATCTTCGTAAACATAAATGGTTAAAACAGGGCCAAACAATTCGGTACACATAGTGGTGTAATGCGCGTCATTGGTTAAAATGACGGTGGGTTCTATAAAATAACCTTTAGAATTGTCGTAACGGCCTCCTATAATTACTTCGGCATTTTTATCGGCCTTGGCTTGGTCTATATATTTTGAGAGTTTGTTAAAAGCGCGATCGTCAATTACAGCGTTTATAAAATGAGAGGTATCGTCGGGGGCTCCCATTGTCATTGATTTTAAATCGGCTTCTAAATAAGTACGCACGTCGTTCCATTTACTTTTTGGAATATATGCCCGCGAGGCGGCCGAACATTTTTGGCCTTGATATTCAAAAGCCCCTCTTGATAAGGCTGTAGCGACTTGTTTAGCATCGGCACTGTGGTGCATCCACACAAAATCTTTACCGCCGGTTTCGCCCACTATACGCGGGTAACTAATATATTTTGACACATTTTCGCCAATTTGTTTCCAAAAACTTTGGAATACAGGTGTCGATCCTGTAAAATGAATACCGGCAAAATACTTATTATTTAAAAGGACATCGGTAATATCGGCCGAAGGCCCTGTAAGCATATTAATAACGCCATCGGGTAAACCGGCTTCTTTAAATAATTCCATAATGACTTGCGCCGAATACACTTGCGAACGGGCGGGTTTCCACACCACCACATTACCCATTAAAGCGGGTGCCGCAGGTAAATTAGCGGCAATTGAGGTAAAGTTAAAAGGTGTTATGGCATACACAAATCCTTCTAAGGCGCGGTATTCCATACGATTCCAAATACCGGGAGCAGACTCAGGTTGGTTGCTGTAGATTTCTGTCATAAATTGCACATTGAATCTAAAGAAATCAATCAGCTCGCAAGCAGCATCGATTTCGGCCTGAAATACATTTTTAGATTGGGCAATCATCGTGGCAGCGTTCATACGGGCTCTAAACGGACCGGCCAATAAATCGGCGGCTTTTAAAAAGATGGCCGCACGGTCTTGCCAAGGTGTTTTGGCCCATTTGTTACGGGCTGCGATGGCTTTTTCAACGGCTTTTTCAACCAAGGCCTTGTCGGCGGTATGGTACTGCCCCACACAGTGTTGGTGGTCGTGTGGCGGATGAATTTTTACCGTTTTTCCGGTTCTAATTTCTTCGCCACCTATATACACGGGGATGTCAACCTGTTCTTGGTACATTTTGGCATAAGTTGCCAATAATTCGGTGCGTTCGGGACTGTTAGGCGCGTAAGATTTTACGGGCTCGTTAACAGCTATGGGTACTTTATAAAATCCTGAAGCCATTTGTTATGTTTTTTAAATTGATTCGACTATTTTTGGGAAGCAAAGTTACGTATTTTTTTAGGGATTAATATCCGGAAAATCTACTTAAAATGCTCAAATATTTAAGCCTTAAATTAACTAAAAGAGACCTGATTCTCATGTGTACAGTTACCTATTTACCTTTAAGAGGTGCCAACTTTATTTTAACGTCAAATCGCGACGTGCCTTTTTCCAGAGAAAAAGCCTTACCACCAAAAAGTGTTGTTGAAGATAATGTGCGGTTAACTTACCCTAAAGACGGTAAAGCCGGCGGGACATGGATTGGCTTAAGCGACAAAAAGCGGCTTATTTGTTTGTTAAACGGAGGGTTTAAATACCACACATCGCGGACTCATTACAGAAAAAGCAGGGGACTTATTTTAAAAGAGCTTCTAAAAGCAACCGATTTATCAGCTGCTTTAAACCACATAGATTTACGGGATATTGAACAATTTACTTTAGTCATAGTTGATTGGCAAAGCCATTTACAACTGTATGAGTTTGTATGGGATGGCGATAAAAAACACCTTAAAAAAATAACACAAACACCGCATATTTGGTCGTCTTCTACACTGTATGACGCTTCTGTAAAAAAAATGCGTGAAGAATGGTTTAAGAATTGGTATAAAGCTTATAGTTTTACCACAGAAAATATTTTAAATTTTCACCATACAGCCGGTGTGGGCGATTGTAATATTGACCTTATGATGAACCGTGGTTTAGGTGGTACGGTGAGTGTAACATCTGTTAAGAAAAAAGAAGAAAAAATCACCCTTAATTACGAAGACGTTTTAAGCAGAGAAAAATATTTTTTAAGTCTTTAGCCAATTAAAAAAGCCAAAACAGACACAATACTTAAACCAATTCCCGAAATAATCAAATAAATTATATTTAAAGCCGAAAATTTAACAAGTGTTTTAAACCACCCTTGATTGTAAAATTTTAACAAGGCCATATACAGATATATTAAAAAGAGTATGATAAAAATAGAGGTGACAGACTGATTCTGAGAGAAAAAGTTGACACCTAACAAAAGAATCATCAGTAAAAAAAAGACAGCTTGCGTGTTAAAAACAAACACCAAGTGTTCCATATAATTAATAGAATGCCTGATGTAAAATAATTTTAAAAACAAAGTAAACAAAGGCAAGAAAATAAATAAGGCAATAGATAAATTAGATATTATTTTTTTACTTAATGATTGGCCATGGTCATTTCCTATGTTAAATGCTTCGATGGTTTTTGAATAATAAAACCTATTCCAAAAGTCGTGAGATTGTTTTAAACTATCTAAAGCCACCTCAACCGGCAAATCAGGATGTTTCCTGTAGAATTTAGAGTATTTTGAAATTTTTTGTGATACAGTTAAGGATTTAGTATTATCTGAAAGACTGTCTAAAGGGGTTTTAAGAATTCTTGACTTTTCACTTTTTACAAGCGAATCCAGTAGAGGGTTTATTTTAGCAATAGAGTCGCGTACGGTTTTAACCGCTTTGTTTTTAGGGATATCAACATTTAAAACTTGAGAGGATACAAAGCTTTTTTTCTTGAAATCGTCATATTTATTATACAATCCAAGCAATAAAAAGAAAATAATAGACACGGTTAAGTAAAACCGGAACGGATTGGCGTATTGCGCCCGTTTGCCATTGATATAATCTTGAGATACTTTTCCGGGTTTAAGAATCAAATATAATATGGTACGCCAAAATCGCGAGTCGTATGAAATAAATTCAGAAAAAACCGCTCCTAAAAAATTACCGAAATTTAACTTGCGCATATCATTGCGCTGCCCGCAGTTGGGGCAAAAATTTTCTTCACCCTGCAAAGGCAAACCACAGTTTAAACATTCTTTACCGCGCTGTATTTTCGGTAAAAAACGAATAGGTTTCATGGATGGTTCGATTTAAAAAATAACGCCTGTTATTAATTTAAAATTTGCGGGAGCGTCAATTGGAAATGTGGAATTAAAACTTTAAAACGCTTAGTGGTGGTAAAGTTAATCATATTAAAAAAGCCACGCATAGAGCCCAAAGGCGAAATGAGATGACAACTTGAGCTATAAGTATATGATTTTTTAGGTGATACAATTGGTTTTTCGCCAATGACACCATCACCTTCAACAATTTCTGCTTTTTTTAAAGAATCAAAAATATGCCAATGACGGCTTAACAACTGTACGGCATCATTGCTCTGATTTTCTATGGTCACGCTGTAACTAAAGATATAATATTTTCTAAAACCCTGAATACGAATACCTTCGTACTGGGTTTTTACAGATATCTTTATGCCGTTAGTTATTTGTTGCACCATATTATTATAGGTATAATAAGTTGTTTGTAAGGCTACAAATATATAAAATGTTTGTTAAGAAAAGTGTTAAATTTCTTCGAGTGAAATATACGATTTACCTTCTTGGATATCTTTTGCAAACTGTTTTATAGTATTATTAGAGAGCTTTAAAAAGATATTGTTTTTAAACGGCTCAACAATGGTGTGAACCGAACAGGGTTTTTCGCTCGAGCAGGTGTGGAGGCCTAAAAAGCACTGGTCGAATTTGTCTAAACCGTCTATACAATCAACAATGTCTAAAACGGAATTTTTTAAATTATCGGAAGTTAGGTAAAAGCCACCGTTAGGACCCTTTGAAGACGATATAATATGCTTCTTTGTGAGTTCCTGTAAAATTTTAGCTAAAAAAGGTTGGGGCATTTTAAGTTTTTCGGCCACAACTTTAGATCCCATTTTATCTGTCTCAGAAGTGTGTAAAGCAATGTAAATCACAGCTCTAATAGCGTATTTGCAGGAATTTGATAACATGTAGTGGTGTTTTTATGTGACAAATATAAAAAAATAGTATTATTATAAGACCTTTTTATCTTTTTATATTAAAATATTTATTATTTTTGTAGCATTAATTAATAACCTTAATATTATGAAACCAAAGAGAATAATTTTATTGTTTAGCGTTGTGTTGAGTTTTGTGCTTTTTTCATGTGCAGACAAACAAAACAACCCTACAAAACAAACCGCTCCAAAACCAAAAACAGAACATCATGGACAGGCTTCAGTTAAAGACGACGTGTCGGAAGCCAATGTGTTACAGGTAGCTATGTCGCTACCCGATTTTAAAACATTAGTAGTTGCTGTAAAAGCAGCAGGTGTAGAAGACGCCCTAGTTAATGCCGGTCCTTTAACGGTTTTTGCACCTGTCAACAGTGCTTTTGACAAATTACCAAAAGGCACCGTTGAAACACTTTTAAAACCCGAAAATAAAGACAAACTGGCTTTTATTTTAGTAAATCATGTGGCGCCAAGCAATTATCCTATTAAAACCTTGGAAAAGGCCGTTCGTAAAAACCGTAAATTATATATGGCTTCGGGCAAATACTTAACTGTAGAGAAAAGAGCTGACGGGATTTATGTGGGAGGTACCAAAATATTAAAATCAGTGAAAGTAAGTAATGGTTGGATACACGTCATTGGCGATGTGCTTGTACCAACCGATGATAAATAGAACTAATTAAATTTAAAAAATGAAATTAAAAACACTCAGTCTAATAGTATTAGCAACATTATTTTTAGTGAGTTGCGGCGGCGACAACAAAGACAAAGCCCCTGCTCCTAAAAAAGAAGTAAAAAAAGAAGTAAGTTTAGATCCTATGCAAGATAAAGGTGTAGGCCCTATTAAAAGTATAACCATAGGAGCCTTAGACGCAGACTTGGCAGCCAAAGGAGAAACGCTTTTTAAAAATAAATGTAAAGCCTGTCATAAAATTGATAAAAGAAAAATTGGCCCGGCTTTAAGAGGCATTACCAAAAAACAAACAGCAGAATGGATTATGAATATGATATTAAATCCGGACGGTATGGTGAAGGAAAATGCCACAGCTAAAAAATTATTAGCAGAGTATATTGCCCCCATGTCTAATCAGAGTTTAACTCAAGATGAGGCACGTGCTATTTATGAATATTTTAGAACACAAGAATAACAAACCAAATTTTAAACTTATGAAATCGATACTTAAAAGTACCTTTTTAGCCCTTGTAGCACTATCTTTTTTTACAGCTTGTAACAATAGCGGTAAAAGTAAAAAAGGTGGCGCTTTAGTCACCAACGCAGCAGAGCGCGTTTATGTAGCTCCGGGTGAATACGACGAATACTACGCCTTTGTTTCAGGTGGATTTAGTGGACAGTTATCTGTTTATGGGCTCCCTTCGGGAAGATTGTTTAGGATAATTCCTGTTTTTTCACAAGATCCCGAAAAAGCTTATGGCTATAGCGAAGAAACAAAACCTATGTTAATGACATCTCACGGCTTAATCCCTTGGGGTGACGCTCACCATCCGGATATTTCACAAACCAATGGCGAGTTAGACGGCAGATGGGTATTTATTAACGAAAATAATACACCGAGAATTGCCAGAATAAGTCTTAAAACTTTTGAGACTGAAGAAATTATTGAAATTCCCAACACAGCAGGAAATCACAGTTCATCTTATGTTACCGATAACACAGAATACGTTGTGGCCGGCACACGATTTGCAATTCCCGTTCCTCAAAGAGATATGCCTATAAAAGATTATAAAGGCAATTTTAAAGGCGCTTTAACTTTCTTAAAGGTAGATCAAGAAACGGGAAATATGGATATATCATTTCAAATCTTAATGCCTGGATTTGATTACGATAAAGCCCACCCCGGCAGAGGTAAATCTCATGGATGGTTCTTTTTTACCACATATAATACCGAAGAAGCCAACACTTTATTAGAAGTTAATGCCTCACAAAACGACAAAGATTTTATAGCAGCTGTTAATTGGAAAAAAGCTGAAGAATATATTAAAGCCGGTAAATTTAAAACCATGCCGGCCAGATATGCACACAATATTTGGAACGATAAAACACATACAGCTAAAACCACTTGGGGAACATCTGTAAAAGTGTTAGATCCGTCAAAATTACCGGGATTGGTTTATTTTTTACCAACACCAAAATCACCACACGGTTGTGATGTCGATCCCACCGGAGAATATATTGTAGGAAGCGGTAAATTAGCGGCAAGTGTTACAGTACACTCTTATACCAAAATGTTAGACGCCATAAAAAACAAAAAATTTGACGGTGAAGCTTATGGTATTCCAATTTTAAAATACGAGGATGTATTGGCCGGAACTGTGGTTCAACCGGGTCTAGGCCCTTTACATACAGAGTTTGACGGCAGAGGAAATGCCTATACAACTTTCTTTATTTCATCAGAAGTGGTTAAATGGAAATTAGGTACTTGGGAAGTTTTAGACCGCCATCCTGTATATTATTCGGTTGGTCACTTAATGATTCCCGGCGGAAATTCTCGCAAACCTTGGGGCAAATATTTGCTCGCCATGAACAAAATTACCAAAGACCGTTATTTACCAACAGGTCCTGAGGTAAGTCAGTCGGCTCAATTATTTGATATTACCGGAGATAAAATGCAGTTATTACTCGATTTCCCAACGGTAGGAGAGCCCCATTATGCAGCGGGTATTCCGGCAGAAATGATTATGAAAAATTCTAAAAAAATCTATAAGTTAGAAGAGAATGAACATCCGTATGTAACCAAAAGCGAATCGGAAGGAAAAGTTGTTCGCAAAGGTAATGAGGTACATATATATATGACTATGATTAGAAGTCACTTTGCTCCTGACAATATTGAAGGTGTAAGAGTTGGCGATAAGGTATTCTTCCATGTTACCAATCTAGAGCAAGATTATGACGTTCCTCATGGTATAGCTATGATTGGTGCCAAAACATCAGAATTATTAATCATGCCCGGAAGAACCGAAACATTTATTTGGGAACCTAAAGAAGTAGGGGTTTGGCCTTTCTATTGTACCGACTTCTGCTCGGCTTTACACCAAGAGATGCAGGGTTATGTAAGGGTATCTGCAAAGGGGTCTAAAGTGCCTATTTCATATACTTTAGATGATGAACCTTTAGCCGAATAAACAATAAATTATTATAAAAGGGCAGTTTTACTGCCCTTTTTATCTTAAAGTCAGAAACCCATGAAAAAGTCTAAAATTTTAATGTTAATTGGCAGTCTCCTGTTACTTGTATTGTTTGTAGCGCCTTTATGGAATATTACGCTTGAAGCCCCGCAATATCCACAAGCCATAGGAATGAACATTCACATTACAAAAATTGCCGATGCCAATCCTAATGACATTAAGAATATTAATTTAATGAATCATTATGTGGGGATGAAACCCATTCCTACAGATATGACAGAATTTAAAATATTTCCACTAGTCATTGGCGGGATGGCCTTATTGGGGCTTTTAATAGCTTTTAAAGCCCATTACAAATGGTACTTAATATGGTTTGTAATTATGTTGGTTTTAGGAACGGCCGGCATGTACGATTTTTATCTATGGGAATACGACTACGGCACCAATTTAAGCAGTAAAGCCGCCATTAAATTTACAAATCCGGATGGAACACCAATGGCCTATCAACCGCCGTTATTCGGCACGAAACACATCCTAAATTTTACGGCACATTCATATCCGAGATTGGGCGCTTACGCCTTATTTTTAGGGATGTTATTAGCACTTTTAGCCTTTTTTAAAGGCGCTAAAGAAAGCAAAGAAAAAGTTTAAAACTTAGTTGCGTTTAAATGCTTATAAAACTCGGTTATTTTAATTAAATTTACACACTACTAATTATTAAAACAATGACTAAAAAAGCTGTTGTATTTATTTCTATGCTCTTTTACCTAACGGCTTGTAGCGTAAAACCAAAGCCTATAAATTATGGTCAAGCACATTGTTATCACTGCGAAATGACCATTGTCGATCAAAATCATGCGGCGCTTTTTGTTACTAAAAAAGGGAAACAATTTAATTTTGATGCTGTTGAGTGTTTGATTGGAAGTCTAAAAAAAACAGATAAAACGCAAGTAGCTCAGATTATGGTAACCCAATACGGACATCCCAAACAAATGATTGATGCCAATAAAGCCGTTTATCTTATAAGCGAGGGCATAAGAAGTCCTATGGGCGCTAATTTATCGGCCTTTGGCTCTAAAGAAGAAGCCCAAAAAGCCCAACAAGAGTTTGGCGGAACGCTTTATACTTGGGCGCAAATTAAAAATCAGATTTCATTTTAATGAAACTTAAAATAGTTATATTACTTTTACTTTTACCTGTTTTAGCCCGGCCTTCAACTATAAAAGTTTGTAAAACTTGTAATAAAACAACTATTTCATCGGCTTTGGCGATAGCTCAAAAAGGGGATACAATTTTAATCTATAAGGGGGTTTATAAAGCACACAACCTTCTTATAACAAAACCATTGACTATTATTGGAAAAGGTAATCCGGTAATTGACGGCGAGAGTAAAGAGACTATTTTTACATTTAAAACCAATAATTTTAGTATTCAAAATCTAACTATCATTAATGTAGGACGCAGTTACACAAAAGATTATGCCGCCATTTTAGTCTCACGAAGCAAACATTTTACAATTAAAAATATTAAAATCAGAAATTTATTTTTTGGTATTCTTATAGAAAAATCTCATTTCGGAGTTATTGAAAACAACAATATAAAAAGCGAATCCAAAACCGAAGCCGGCGCCGGAAATGGCATTCATATGTGGCACTCGTCAAATATTGTTGTCAAAAATAACGATTTAAGCGGCTTACGTGACGGTATTTACTTTGAATTCGTTTCAAAGAGTGTTATTTCTCAAAACAAAAGTTATAACAACATAAGATACGGCCTGCATTTTATGTTTTCTAATAAAAATGAATACCATCATAATGTATTTAAAGATAATGGCGCCGGTGTAGCGGTCATGTTTTCAAAATACATCAAAATGCACGACAATAAATTTCTTCACAATTGGGGTACGGCTTCCTACGGATTGTTGCTTAAAGAAATTTATGACGCAGAAATAATAAACAACACATTTCAACAAAATACTATTGGTATTAATGTAGAAGGCTCTACCCGTATTGATTATAAGCACAATACATTTTTAAGAAATGGCTGGGCCGTTAAGGTGCGTGGGGCTTGTTATCAAAACATATTTAAAAATAATAATTTTCTGTACAATGCCTTCGACCTTTCTTATAACAGTAAAATTAACAGCAATCTTTTTGAAAATAATTATTGGAGTGCCTATACAGGCTACGATTTAGATAAAAACGGTATTGGCGACATACCTTACCGTCCCGTAAAATTATTTAGCTATGTGGTAAATAAAACGCCAGAAACAATTGTGCTCCTAAGAAGTTTATTTGTAGATATTATTAACTTTTCAGAAAAAGTATCTCCTGTTTTTACACCCGATAAGTTGGTAGATAAATCGCCTTTAATGACTCAAATAAAATGATAAGAATAGAAAATTTACATAAAACCTTTGGAAAACTTAAAGTTTTAAATGCACTTGATTTAAAACTGGAATCGGGAAAACTTTATGCCATTTTAGGGCCAAATGGTTCAGGTAAAACCACATTAATAAAAAGTATATTGGGCATGGTCGTACCTGAAAAAGGGAGCATTTTTATAGATGACGTGTCTGTTTTGGGTAAATGGGCTTATAGAAATGATATAAATTATCTGCCGCAAATAGCCAACTTTCCTGGTAATTTAAGTGTCTCAGAACTCTTAAAAATGGTGAAAAACCTGCGTCCAAAACCAGCCGATGAACAAGCTTTAATAACGCGTTTTGGCTTAGAGCCTTTTTTAAACAAAAAACTGAGCAATCTTTCGGGAGGAACCAAGCAAAAAGTAAATTTAGTGCTTACCTTTATGTTTGACAGTCCTATAATCATTTTAGATGAGCCCACAACAGGATTAGACCCCATATCATTAATCCATTTAAAAGAGATTATCCAAAAAGAGAAAGAACGCGGTAAAACCCTTTTGGTAACAACACACATAATGAGTTTGGTAATCGAGTTTGCAGATGAAATGGTGTTTTTACTCGACGGTAAAATCTATTTTAAAGGGAGCGTTAATACACTTAAAAAACAAACTGAGGAAGATGATTTTGAAAGAGCTATTGCCAAATTGTTAAAACAATAAAAAGATGTTAAAAATATTAAAATACAGTTTTTTTGATTTAATGCGTAGCCGTTGGAGTTATGTGTACTTTATATTTTATTTGGCATTGGGTTTTGTACTTCTATTTTTAAATAACAATATTTCTAAAGCCATTATAACCTTGATGAATATTATAATAGTGTTAACCCCGCTAATAGCAACTATTTTTGGTGTTATGTATTATTATAATTCACGTGAATTTACCGAGTTACTTCTGGCACAGCCCCTTAAGAGAAAACAGATTTTTATGGGACAATATTTGGGTGTCGCCATATCATTGAGTTTGAGTTTAATACTGGGTTTGGGGATTCCGTTTATAGCTTATGGCCTTTTTAAGTCGGCTGTAATATTCAATTTTATACTACTTATAGTTGTTGGAGGCTTTTTAAATTTCATTTTTGTCGCCTTGTCTTATAACATAGCACTGTCTAATGAAAATAAGATAAAAGGATTTGGCTATGCCATTTTAATGTGGCTGTTTTTAGCTGTTATATACGATGGTGTCTTTTTAATTTCCTTAGTTGTTTTTAACGATTATCCTTTAGATAAAGCGGCTTTAATTGCTTCGATGCTCAACCCGATAGATTTATCGCGAATTCTTATAATCCTCAAATTAGATATTTCGGCTTTACTGGGTTATACAGGCGCTGTTTTTAAAGCGTTTTTTGGAACTAATCTGGGACTCATTACCTCTTTAGGGGTTCTTACCCTGTGGATAGTTTTACCCGTTTGGCGTATCAACAGAAAAGTCACAAAAAAAGATTTTTAGGATAAGTATATCACACGTAGTTAAGTGTCTTGATTTTAAACACCTTAAACTGATAAATATCATATTTTTATTTCTTAAAAGTAACTAACTTTATAGTCCATTCTTAAAAGGTGTGTTATGGAAGCTAAAAAAAACGCACGATATAGGTTAGAAAATTATTCCAAACTTTTTTTACAGCTTGGCCTTGCCCTCTCGTTATTGGTTATTTATTTAG
>CAZMBM010000004.1:0-46763 GCA_964564475.1 uncultured Flavobacteriaceae bacterium
AAGGTATTTTTTTAATCCGGCAAAAAAGGCATCATCACCTAAGTAGTTCCTGAGCATATGTAAAACATAGCCTCCTTTGTTATAACTCACGGCGTCAAACATATCTTCTTTATCTTTATAATGAAAGCGCACCAAGTCTTTGTCGTAGCTTTTACTATTAAAATAGCCTTCTAAATCGTCAAAACGCTGTGCATCAGCATGATCTTTACCATACTTATGCTCACGCCATAAATATTCGCTGTAATTGGCAAATGACTCGTTAACCGTTAGGTTTGACCAACTTTCTGTCGTAACCAAATCACCAAACCAATGGTGAAATAATTCGTGCGAAATGACATCTTCCCACCTGTTCTTATCAATTAACTGCCCCGGTACTTGGTAAGCCGATTCTTGGTGTAAAACGGCTGTAGTGTTTTCCATAGCGCCACTAACATAGTCTGTGCCTACAATTTGATCGTATTTGGGCCATTGGTATTCAACACCCAATCTGTCTGAGAAAAACTGAATCATTTCGGGTGTTAAGCCAAATATTTGTTTGGCATATGGGGCATATTTTTTAGAGACATAATAATTAACATCGCGTCCTTTCCAACTGTCTTTTACAATTTCGTATTCACCTACACCCATAAAGAAAAGATACGGCGCATGGGGTAAATCCATTTTCCAATAATCGGTACGGGTACCATCACCATTATCTGTTTGGCTTATTAAAAGACCGTTAGAAAGTGTTACAAACTTTGAGGGTACTGTCATATAGATTTCTTCGGTCGATTTCTGATTGGGTGTGTCTAAGGTTGGAAACCAAACCGAATTGGCTTCGGTTTCACCTTGTGTCCATATTTGAGTGGGTTTGTCAGGATCGGTTTCAGTCGGGTCAATGAAATAGAGTCCTTTGGCATCAGTAATGGCTTTACTTCCTTTTTGTTTTACTTCTTCCGGTCTGGCAATGTATTTTATATAGATTGTGTATTTTTCGCCTCTGGCATAAGTATTCCCTAAAGAAATGACTAGCTTATTGTTTTTGTAAGTATAATTTAAATCGGTGTTATTTTTAGACACTTTTTCGATAAGCATGGCTTTGGCGTCTAGTGTAAGTGTATTTGTAGGATAAAAATGTGGTTGCAAGGTCAACCAAGCTTCGCCATTCATCTGACTTTTAGCAAAATTGAATGATACCTTGAGCTTTGTGTGTACCAAATCGTTTATTTTGGTACGCTCCGGACGATAAGGATTTTCTGTTTTGGTTTGTGCTATACCAACAGTGACAAAAAAGACTAATACTGTGAGGATAAGAAATTTTCTAAGCATTTTCATAATTGTTATTTTAAAAACGTCAAATATAATTTAATCTGAGGAATTTATTTTTTAATTGTTTGTTAAAATAAAAACCACGCCAATGGCGTGGTTTAGAAATTATCTATAAAATGATTTTATTTAAACATCCCTTCTAAGACTTTTATTTTAGAGGTATCTATTTTGCCACTTCTGGCAAGCGTCACCAATTTTAGCGCCTTTTTAACATCCATTTTATCGCCTAAAACACGTACTAATGCCAAACCTTTATCACTGGCATAGCCAAAAAATATAATTTGATTGACGCTTGTTTCTGTACCTAGATATTTAACAATAACCATATTTTTACCATCCTTAAAACGCATTAAATCTTTGTATTGCTTTTTAGCGAGTATTTTTTTGATGTTTGAACGCTCTTTTTCGTAAGCCTCTTTATTGCTTTCATTCTTTTTGAAGGCTAAAATATTTAACTTTTTAAAAGAATGTATGGCTTCTTTAATATCATCAGACACTTCATCGGTATCACCTAATATACTTGAGGGTATATCTACCGCAATAAAATTGGCGTCGTCTTGATGATTTACAAAGTAATTTTGTAAATCGCTGTCATTAGTACAAGCAATGGCAAGCAATAATGTTATAATTAACAAGGCAATATAATTTATAATTTTGACCATTATTTCTGTTTTTTGGTTTTAATATCTTTAAAATGTTCCCCTCCCGGTATATGCATTTTGGCTGTTAATTCAGATACTTTTTTAAGATCTATATTGCCGGTTAGCGACACTATAACACCTTGTTTTTTACCGTTTTCAGTGCCATTTACATACATCAACAATTCTTTTACAAAGTTGGGGTCTTTACTTTGCTTAACGTATATTTTAACCACGTTATTTGCATCTTTAGCACGCATTAACTCGGTTAACTTATTCTTTTTTAAATAAGCATTAAATGTTACTTGCATTTTCTTGGCAATATCTTGGTTCTCTGTAGCAAAAACTTTGAGCTCGCTTAAACCTTTGATGAGGTTGAAGTAATCATCATCAGATTCTTGGCCAATGGAACTCATAAGGCTAAAAGCCGATTTGTTTACAACCACCACTTTAACATCATCCATATCTTCAAACTTATCAAATACAGATTGCGCAAAGCCAGACAGTGGCAACAGAGCTAAAATATAGCCGAATAATAGGGTTTTAAATGTTTTATTGTTCATTATTTCTAGGATTTTAATTGTTATTATTTATCGTTTTTATCATTATCTTCTTTAAAGACAATATCTTTTGTTTTTTCAAATTCTTGTAATTGCATCATCGCAAAAGCCCCTTTGTTAAGATTTTTTGAAATGAGTTGTAAGGCTTCTTGTGTTGTTTGATAGCTTTGAGCCAGTTGTTTTTTGGAGGGTTTGCTTTTATTGTTAAAAACAAACAACCCTAATAAAAGAATAATCGAAGCTGCCACAGACAACCATTTGTAAGGGATTTTGATACTTTTTTTAGGTAAAAGCGGCTTTTTATACACTTCGGTACTCTTTGCGTCAAAATAGCCAAACAAATCTTGATAAATCTCTAAATGTGCCGGTACTTTATGAGATGTAAAATAGTTGCGTAGCTGTACCTCTTCATTTAGACTGGTTTCACCTTCAAAATATTTATTTATTAATTGTTCAATATTAACTAATTCCATATTGATGTTTTTTTAATAGTTGTTCTCTTACTGTTTTACGCGCTCTTGATAACGCTACCCTGATAGCTGTAGGTTTTATACCTACTATTTCTGCAATTTCTTCAAATTCGTATTGTTCAACATCTCGTAACTGAATAATTAACTTCTGTTGTTCTGTCAGTCCTTCAATTATTTGATGTACATTATTTACGCTGTCTTTTAATTCTATTATCTTTTCTAAAGATGTATCACCATTTGTATAATTACTGTGAACCAAGGTTAAGTTGTCAGCACGTTTAGACTTTAACTGATCAAAACAATAATTTTTTATCATTGTCATAGCGTAAGCCTCCACGTTTTTATACTTAGATAACTCATCTTTTTTACGCCACAGTTTTAAAATGAGCTCTTGTGTAGCGTCTTCTGCCTCGTCACTTGATACGAGCAATCGTTTTGCCAAACGATACACCTTATCTTTAAAAGGCATAACCAATTGTAAAAAAGCCGTTTGCTGCATCAATTATGTTAATTTAATTTGGTTTTCTCTATTACGACGAACAAGTTATGATTTTGTAACATTAAATGTAAACTTCAATACAATTTTTTTAAATTGCAATCATTATATATTAAGGTAACATTAAAACACAATGATGAAAAGAATAATTCTTTATTTTCTAACCTTTATCTTAGCCATAAGTTTTGTAAAATGCTCTGATAATTCAGAAGCCATACCTCAAAATCTTGAAATCAAAGATTTCGTTTGGCGTGGTTTAAATGCTGTCTATTTTTGGAAATCTAAAGTCCCTAATCTCGATGAATTTAAATTTAAAAATCAGAAGGAATTAAACAAGTTCTTAGAAACCGCAGGGAGACCCGAAACTTTTTTTGAAAGCCTTATCTACGACCGACAAAACACCGATAAGTGGAGTGTTATTTTTGACGATTACATCACTTTAGAAAACCTTTTAAACGGTATTTCACTACACAACGGAATGGAATTTGGTTTGGTACACGTATCAAATAACAATACCGATATATTTGGTTATGTGCGTTATGTCTTACCCAATTCTGATGCAGCAAGCAAAGGAGTGACACGCGGTATGATTTTTAATTCGGTTGACGGTACAGATCTTACTATTAACAATTACAGAAGTCTTTTATTTTCTAATGCCACATCATATACTATCGGTTTGGCAACTTATAATGCAGATGGTACCGTCACTCCCATAACTCCTGCCGAAAGTATTGATTTAACAAAATCGGAATTTCAAGAGAATCCTATTTATATATCTACCGTCGTTACGCAGGGAAGTCATAAAATCGGCTATCTAATGTACAACGGTTTTTACAGCAGTTTCAACGACCAATTAAATAATACAATTCTGCAATTAAAGAATCAAGGTATAACAGATTTGGTACTCGATTTGCGTTATAACGGTGGTGGTTCTGTGAGAACAGCCGCTTATTTGGCCAGTATGATAACCGGACAATTCACAGGACAGTTGTTTACCCAAGAACATTGGAATGAGGCATTACAAAAGCAGTTTGAAGAAAACAACCCCAGCTCACTTGTCGATAATTTTGTAGATAAAATGCTAGATAATACCGCCATTAATCACCTTAAATTAAACAGAGTGTATATACTTACAACGCGTAGCACAGCTTCTGCAAGCGAGTTGATTATAAATGGTCTCAATCCGTATATTACGGTTAAAACCATAGGCACAAAAACTGTTGGAAAATACGTTGCCTCTATAACCATTTACGACTCACCTAATTTGGGTCGGAAAAATGCCAACCCCAACCATACTTATGCCATGCAACCCATAGTTTTAGAAGAATTAAATAGCCTGGGCGTGAACGATAAAGACGGGTTTGATCCTAATATTTTAATACCGGAAGATTACGGAAATTTAGGCACTTTAGGAGATGCTAACGAACCGCTGTTTAGAGCGGCCATAAGCTTAATTGTAAATGGTGGTAAATTTAATTTTCAACCTACTTTTAACATAGAAAAGCCCTTTACCGGATTAAAAGAAATACAACTTAAAAGTACCATGACTGTTGATAAAAAACTGACGATTCTTCCCAAATATTAATAGCAACCCTCTTTTAATTCATTCATTTTGAATTTGTTTTGATTTTGTGCAAACTCAAAACCTTGTTGCCACCATTTGGTCATTTCCTTTTTGTCAAAAATTAAAGAATTGGTTGTTAAAATTGTAGGTGTATGGTATAAATTCAAACAGACATTGTTCAATTTGGCGTCTAATTTACCAATTGTTATGTTGTGTTTACCTATCTGCTCTAGCATAAAGCTAAACAAAGTCGTCAATAATGCAAAAGGGTTTTTTGTCGGTAAACGGTTAAACTGCGAGATTTCTGTTTCTAATACAATAACATCAATTTCGGTGGCGCCCATATCAATAGCCTTTTTTATCGGAACCAAAGTACCAAAGCCTCCATCGGCATACTCAAAATTGTTTTTATCTAAGATGCTCATAAAGGGAGCATAATTACTCGAGGCCCAAATCCACTCACAAAAATCGTTATAAGTACACTCTTTTAAGCTCTTGTATTCAATTTTGTTCAATGTGATATTAGATACGGTAACTATTACCTCTTTATTTGAATGACGTAAACCCTCATACATGTCTCTTGTCACGTTATTACGGATGAGTTTGAGCAAACTTTTACTCTCTCCAAAGGTTTTACGTCCTTTAATTATACTTAAAAGCGTATTAAAGTGATTGATACTTATATCTTTACCGCCTCCTTTGTGTTTCTTTATTATAAACGGATTGTTGCTAAAAATATCACAGGGACAAATATTTGTATAAAGCTCTTTGAGCTCTTTTAAACTGCCTGAAGCCAAATGCGAAACCATTAAACTTCCTGTTGAAGTGCCTACAAAAATATCGTAACTCTTGTGCTCAACATCAATAAGGTATTGCGCTACACCACCCGCAAAAGCGCCCTTACTACCACCCCCTGAAATTACCATGGCTTTCATCTACTTAATTTTTACGGCTAATTTTCTAAATAAAGTTTATTTTTAAGTCTATTATTTTGCAAAAGACTTACATTTGATAAAACTAACGCTAATCTATGACTTTTAAAAGTTTACCCCTCTTGTTTTTTTGGAGTATTTTTAATCTTCAAGCACAAATTATACCAAAAGCTAATATTGAGCCCATAATCGTTTCAAAGGCCAACTTTAGAGCTATCGAAGTCTTAAATGATTCTACTCTTTGGTTTGCCAACAGCAAAGGAGAAGTAGGTCACATCACTTTAAATGGCAAACGCAATTACTACACTTTTACAGATACTATTAAAAAGCATTTTAGAGCCATTAGCAGTACTAAACACAATCTTTTTGCATTGACAATTGGAAGTCCGGCACGCCTGTATAAATTCACCAAAAATAATTTTGATATCCCTGCAAAACTGGTCTATTTTGAAAAACATCCCAAAGCTTTTTATGACGCTATGGTTTTTTCAGACAATAACAGAGGTATTGCTATGGGCGATCCTACAGACACCTGTCTGTCTGTACTTATTACAAATGACGGCGGTAATTCGTGGGTAAAAAAGTCGTGTAAAAATTTACCTGAGAGTTTTGAGGGTGAAGCCGCATTTGCGGCCAGTAATAGCAATATTGTTTCTTTTAAAAATAAGGTATGGATGGTTACAGGCGGTTTAAAATCTCGCATTTTTATCAGTAAGAATAAAGGGAAAAGTTTTAAAGTTTATAACACCCCCTTTATTCATGGGAAACCAACGACAGGAATTTATAGCCTTGCCTTTTACAAAAACAAAAACGGTATTATTTGTGGCGGCGATTATACCGATAAAAATGCCATGTTAAATAACAAAGCCATCAGCTCAGACGGCGGTAAAACTTGGCAAATCGTATCAAATAACAAATTGCCGGGCTATATCAGTTGTGTACAGTACGTTCCAAACACGAAGGGAACAAATCTTATAGCCGTATCAACAAAAGGTATTTATTTTTCTGATGATAAAGGAAATAGCTGGCACAAATTGAGCGACAAAGGTTTTTATACCATCCGTTTTAGCAGTAAAAATATAGCCTTTTTGGGCGGATATGGTAAAATTTCTATATTAAAATTAGACTATGAAAACTGAGAATCTGCTCATATTTTCACTTTTATTATTTGCTTTTATCTCATGTCAAAAAAACAATGATGTATTTAAAGATTTTAAGTGTGAAAAATCTTTAAAATTAAAAGAAATCGAAAGGGTTTTAGACGCTAAAGGAAACTTTAGTTTAGATATCCCAAAATATTGGAAAACAGAATTATATCTTGATGAAAATTCTTCTATTTTTACGACGGCAGACACCACAAAACAGTATCTAAATACTTACCTGATTAAGGTTTCTTCAATCAATGCCAAACTCATTTTAAGTAGTGCGGAAATCGAGAAGATAAAGACGGCCGTTTTATCAGATTCCCACAAAACTATCGGCACTATTACCAGAGGCTCTTTTAAAGCCCACCCTGCCCTTTTAATTTTGACAAAGTCAGATAAATTTAAGTCGGGTATTACCGTCATGCATGTGTACACACCTATCTCAGAAAAGCTCTATTTTGAAATTGAAATTCATTGTTTTGGTACTAAAAATGTCGATAAACGTCTTTGTGAAGCCATTAATATTATCAATTCTTTAAAAATAAAGGAATTGTAAGCCATTTGTTGTACAGTATAAGGGGTTTCACTAATTTTGGCAGAAATTTTTCAAATTCATGCAACAACTCATAGATAGATTTATCTCATATATTACTATTGATACGCAATCTGACCCAAACAACCCTCAATTTCCAAGTACAGAAAAGCAATGGAATCTAGCTAAGCATCTTGAAAAAGAGCTGGTAAATATTGGTTTAGCCGATGTAAATTTAGATGCCAATTGTTACCTAACAGCCACCTTACCGTCAAATGTGAGTCACAAAGTACCTACTATAGGATTTATAGCACATATAGATACCAGTCCTGATTTTACGGCCGAAAAAGTCAATCCTCAGATACATAAAAATTACGACGGCAAGGCCATTGTCTTAAATAAAGAAGAAAATATTGTCCTCTCTCTGGACGATTTTGACGATTTATTAAAATACAAGGGGCAAACACTCATAACAACCGATGGTACCACACTGCTTGGCGCTGATGACAAAGCCGGCATTGCCGAAATTGTTACTGCAGTAGAGTACTTAATCAAGCATCCTGAAATAAAGCACGGGCCTATAAGAATAGGTTTTACACCCGATGAAGAAGTAGGAAAAGGCGCACATAAATTTGATGTTAAGGCTTTTAATGCCGACTGGGCTTACACTATAGACGGCAGTGAAGTGGGTGAATTGGAGTATGAAAACTTTAATGCTGCCAGTGGTGTGGTAGAAATAAAGGGTAAAATTGTACACCCGGGTTATGCAAAAGGAAAAATGATAAACTCAATGTACATCGCAACGCAGTTTATAAATGCTTTACCTAGCGATGAAGTTCCCGAAAAAACAGAAGGTTACGAAGGTTTTTTCCATTTATACGGTATGGATGGTAAAGTTGAAGCCACAACACTACATTATATAATTAGAGACCACAATCACAATAAATTTGAAGCGCGTAAAGAACAATTTAAAGCCGTAGCCACCAAAATAAATCAAAATTTAGGTAAAGACTTGGTTAAAGTAACGGTAAAAGATCAATACTACAATATGAAAGAAAAGGTAGAGCCTGTAAAACACATTGTAGATATTGCCGAAGAAGCTATGATTAAGGCAGGCATAAAACCCAATATAAAAGCTATCCGTGGTGGTACAGATGGCTCGCAACTATCTTATATGGGGCTTCCCTGCCCCAATATTTTTGCAGGAGGTCTCAACTTCCATGGACGATATGAATATGTACCCGTTGAATCTATGCAAAAAGCTATTGAAGTAATTATTAATATAGCCGCCATAACGGCTCAAAAATTCGAATAAATTTAATGGACACAAATCTCTTAAACAGCTTGGCCAAAAAATACGGTACACCTTTGTATGTTTATGACGCTTCTAAAATAGCTTCACAATACAACAGAATTACAGAAGCTTTTAAAACAGTAAAAAATTTAAAAATTAATTATGCTGTTAAAGCTTTATCAAATTCTGCAATTTTAAAATTGTTTAAATCGTTTGATTCGGGACTAGACACTGTTTCTATTCAAGAAGTGAAACTTGGCTTAAAGGCAGGATTTTCGCCCAAAGATATTATTTACACACCCAACGGCGTATCGCTCAATGAAATTGAAGAAGTAGCCAAACTAGGTGTACAAATAAATATAGACAACCTGTCTATTCTAGAGCAATTTGGCAGCAAACACCCAAATATTCCTGTATGTGTACGTATAAATCCACATGTTATGGCAGGTGGTAACCGTAAAATATCTGTAGGTCACATCGATTCTAAATTCGGAATTTCTGTTCATCAAGTCCCTCATATTCTGCGTATTGCAAAAAATACACAGATGGCTATCAATGGTGTGCATATGCATACCGGATCAGATATTTTAGACATAGATGTTTTTATCACCGCTACAGAAATTCTTTTTAACGTCGCCGCTCAATTTAAAGATTTGGCTTTTATAGACTTTGGCAGTGGTTTTAAAGTACCCTATAAAAAAGGTGACATCTCAACTAATATTGATGAATTGGGTGATAAATTAAGCGTGCGTTTTAACCAATTTTGTAAAGATTACGGCAAAGAAATTAGTTTGATGTTTGAACCCGGTAAATTCTTGGTAAGTGAGGCGGGCTATTTTTTAGCCGATGTCAATGTGATAAAACAAACCACTTCTAATATTTTTGCCGGAGTTGACAGTGGCTTTAACCATCTTATTCGCCCCATGTTTTACGATTCCTATCATCATATAACAAATATCTCTAATCCAAGCGGTAAAGAACGCTATTACACTGTTGTAGGTTATATATGTGAAACCGACACATTTGGTGCCAACAGGCGTATAAACAAGATTAACGAGGGCGACATACTTTGCTTTAACAATGCCGGTGCCTATTGCTTTTCTATGGCCTCCAATTACAACTCGCGCTACCGCCCTGCCGAAGTTTTAATATACAAAGGCAAACCGCATTTAATCAGAAAACACGAAACTTTTGAAGATATTATAAAAAATCAAGTGGATATTACTTTGTAAATTAAATTAAATATTTACTTTTGCCCTATGAAAATAGGCAACTCAATTTGTACTTCAACATTAAACGCACAGGCTACTATGCGTTTTACTGCTATTTTCACTATGACCCTTTGGGGTTAATATTTTATATCCTTCCGTCCATACATATATCTTTATAATACGAACATAAAGGTATTATTCACCCTATTTTGGTTTAAAAAATAAAAATATCATGAAAATTTTAAAATTTGGTGGCACATCAGTAGCCAATACAAGCAGTATAAAAAAAACACTTAATATCATAGAAAAAAGAGCTTCTAAAGAACCTGTAACCATAGTTGTCTCAGCTCTTGGCGGATTGACAAATCTGCTTATAAAAACAGCTGAACGCGCTTCAAAAAGCGATAAAAACTACAGCGATAATATTCCAATAATTAAACAAAGACATGTTGAGGTTATTACAAGTTTATTAAAGAAAAGCGACCTAGAACCTGTTTTAAACACCGTTACCAAACTCATAGATAACTTAGAGGCTTTGTTAGAAGGTGTCTTCTTAATTAATGAACTTTCAGAATGTTCAAAAGACAAAATTGTAAGTCAAGGCGAATTACTCTCTTCTTACATCTTATCCGAAATCTTAAAATCTAAAAAATTAGATACCGTAAGATGCAATGCCCAAGAGTTAATTATTACCGATGAAAATTATGGCCATGCTGTCGTAGATTTTAAAACAACAAATGCAAACATCAAAAACTATTTTGCTAAAAACACACATCAAATAGTCATTCTACCCGGGTTTGTGGCAAAATCAAAAAAAGGAAAGCCCACTACCTTAGGACGCGGTGGTTCCGATTTTACAGCTGCCATTTTAGCGGCCGCATTAGATGTTTCTGTTTTAGAAATATGGACAGACGTCAGCGGTATGTTTACAGCCAATCCAAAATTGGTCAAACAAGCCAATCCCATAAAGAAAATATCCTATCAAGAAGCTATGGAATTGTCTCATTTTGGCGCCAAGGTTATTTACCCGCCAACCATTCATCCTGTTTTACAAAAAAACATTCCGATTCTCATAAAAAACACGTTCTCACCTGATGATGAAGGGACATTAATTACACGTAACAGTAATAAACATAAGTATTTAGCCAGAGGGATTAGCCATATAGAAAATATCGCTTTATTAACACTCGAAGGCAGTGGTATGGTAGGCGTTCCCAGTATTGCCAAACGCTTTTTAGGAGCACTTGCCAATCCTAATATCAATATCACACTGATAACACAAGCCTCTTCAGAACATTCTATTTGTATTGGAATTCACGAAGAAGATGCCAAACTGGCCAAAAAAGTGGCCGATGAAGCCTTTGCCTTTGAAATAACCAGACATCGCATAAAACCTGTTGTCATAGAAAAAAAATTAGCAATTGTAGCAGTTGTGGGCGATAATATGAAAAACCATCAAGGCATAAGTGGTAAAATGTTTAGCGCCTTGGGTAAAAATAATGTAAACATCAGAGCTATCGCACAAGGAGCTTCAGAAAAAAACATATCGGCTGTTATCGCTAAAAGCGATGTAAAAAAAGCTTTAAACACCCTACATGATGCCTTTTTTGAAGGTCATATAAAACAACTCAACATATTTATTGCAGGGGTAGGAAACGTCGGTAGTCAATTAGTAGCGCAAATTGCCAAACAAACAAATTATTTAAAAGAAAATGCTTTTTTAAATCTGCGTATTATAGGTATTACAAATTCTCGTACTATGATTTTTAACGAGGAAGGTCTTTCTTTAAAATCATGGCAAAAAGATCTTTCAAAAGGACGAAAAGCCGATTTAGATACTTTTTATAAAAAAGTAAAATCACTAAACCTCAGAAATAGTATTTTTATAGATAATACGGCCACCTCTAAGGTGTCTAATTATTATGCCGACTATTTAAGAGAAAGTATTGCTGTGGTAACTTGTAATAAAATAGCCTGTTCAAGTGACTTAAATAATTATAAATTACTCAAACACTTAGCCCGTGAATACAATGCGCCGTTTTTATTTGAAACCAATGTGGGTGCCGGCCTACCTGTCATAAATACCCTTAATAATCTTATAGATTCGGGTGATAAAATCACCAAAATACAAGCGGTTTTGTCGGGGAGTTTAAATTTTATTTTCAATAATTTTAATCCCGGTAAAAAATTTATCGATATTGTCAAACAAGCCGGTAGCGAAGGCTACACCGAACCCGACCCCAGAATTGATTTAAGTGGTATAGATGTGATGCGGAAAATCCTAATACTCGCCAGAGAAAGTGGCTACGGTTTAGAGTTGTCTGATATCGAAAATAAATCCTTTTTACCCGAATCGAGTTTAAAAGCCGAAAGTATAGAAGCGTTTTACACATCACTGGATAAAGAAAATGAACATTTTAAAAAGTTGTCTGCCCAAGCCGAACAAAAAAACTGCCAATTAAAATATGTGGCCGAATTTAATGAGGGAAAAGCCCAAGTAGGTTTACAAGAAGTAGATACCAAACATCCTTTTTATAATCTTGAAGGTAAAGATAATTGCGTGCTTTTTTATTCTGAAAGGTATCCGGAGCAACCTTTAATGGTTAAGGGGGCCGGTGCAGGCGCTGCGGTAACGGCATCGGGTATTTTTGCTGATATCATTAGAGTTGGTCGTAAATAGATTAAATTTGTTATATATTTTAAATTATGAATTCTATAAAAATATTTGCCCCGGCAACCGTAGCCAATGTGTCTTGCGGTTTTGATGTCTTAGGTTTTGCCTTAGACAGCGTGGGCGATATCATGCACCTCAAAAAAACAAACGTAAAAGGTTTAAAAATCACTAAAATAGAAGGGGCTGATTTATCTTTCAATCCAAAACAAAATGTTGTGGGTGCTGCCGGATATGCCTTTTTAAAAGCTTTTGATGCAGATGTTGGTTTTGAAATAGAGATTTACAAAAAGATAAAACCCGGCAGTGGTATTGGCAGCAGTGCCGCCAGTGCTGCAGGGACTGTTTTCGCTATGAATACGCTTTTAGGAAACCCTTTTGGCAAGAAAGATTTAGTGGCGTTTGCTATGGAAGGCGAACGTTTGGCTTGTGGAGCCGCCATTGCCGATAATGTTTCGGCGGCTTTATTTGGCGGTTTTACCTTGGTTAGAAGCTATGACCCTTTAGATATTGTTAAAATACATACCCCAAGTCAGCTGTACGCCACAATTATCCATCCACAAATTGAAGTTAAAACTGAGACGGCACGTCAAATACTAAACGACACAGTCCCTTTAAGCGATGCCATTAAGCAATGGGGTAATGTTGGCGGATTAATTAGTGGTTTATACACAGAAGACTACAAGCTTATTAGCCGTTCTTTACACGATTATATTGTAGAACCCCTTAGAGCTACTTTAATTCCCGGCTTCGATGCTGTCAAACAAAGCGCCTTAAAAGCAGGAGCCTTAGGTTGTGGCATTTCGGGTTCAGGCCCTTCTATTTTTGCGCTTTGCAAAGGTGTAGAAAATGCCCAATCTGTAGCCAAAGCCATACAAAATATTTATAAAAACATCGGTATCACCTTTAATATCTATGTCTCTAAAATGAATACCCAAGGGGTGAAAATAATTTCTTAATACGATGACAAACTACAAAAGTTTAAACAAAAAAGCGGCTATAACTAATTTCAAAACGGCTGTTATTAAAGGCCTTGCCGAAGATAAGGGTTTGTATTTTCCCGAAAAAATTACCCCGTTACCCAAGTCATTTTTTAAAAAAATAAAAAAGTTTTCTAACAATGATATCGCCTTTAGCTTAATAAAACAGTTTGTGAGTAACAATATCCCAAATGAGGCTTTAAAAAACATTATAAAAGAGACTTTATCATTTGACTTTCCGTTGATTGAAATAGAACCCAACATCTATGCTTTAGAACTATATCACGGCCCCACAATGGCTTTTAAAGATGTCGGCGCACGATTTATGGCGCGTTGCTTTGCCTATTTCAACAAGAGTAGCACTCAAGAAGTTACCGTTTTAGTAGCCACCTCGGGTGATACCGGTGGTGCCGTAGCCAGTGGCTTTTTAGGTGTCAAAGGCATAAAGGTCGTTATTTTATATCCGACAGGAAAAGTGAGTGCTATTCAAGAAAAACAACTTACCACACTAGGTCAGAACATCACAGCCTTATCCGTTAAGGGTACTTTTGACGACTGCCAAGCCATGGTAAAAACGGCTTTTTTAGATACCGATATTACCTCAAAAAGACAATTAACATCTGCCAATTCTATTAATATTGCACGATGGTTGCCTCAGATGTTTTATTTTGTCTTTGCCTACAAGCAACTCAAAGAGACTTCAAAACCCCTTGTTTTTGCAGTTCCAAGCGGTAATTTTGGCAATATTTGCGCCGGTATGATGGCACAAAAATTGGGTTTACCTGTAAAAATGTTTATTGCGGCTACCAATGTAAATGATGTTGTGCCCAACTATTTAAAAACAGGTAATTATAAACCAAAAACTTCAAAAGCCACGATTTCTAATGCAATGGATGTGGGCAATCCGAGTAACTTTATCCGTATTCAAGAGCTTTACAATAACGATTTGTACAGCTTAAAAAAACACTTGACTTCTCAAGCTTTTACCGATGATGAAACCCGCAAGGCACTTAAAACATTATACTTAAAAAAGAACTACTTAGCAGACCCACATGGGGCTGTGGGTTACCTCGGTCTTAAATCGTATCTTAAAACAGACAGCAATTGTCAAGGGATATTTCTAGAAACAGCGCACCCTATAAAATTTTTAGATGTAGTTGAACCGCTAATAAACAAGAAAATTGATATTCCAAGTCAAATAAAAACTGTTTTAAACAAAGAATCTAAAACACAAACCATCAGTAATTACAAGCATTTAAAGACTTATTTATTGAGATAAATTAATTGTAAGTTTTAAATATAATCCCGACTATATACAACTCAACCAAAAAAATTAATTATGAAAAAAATGGCTATACTGAGCTTCTTAATCTTGATAAGTATAACTGCTTGCAAAAATGAATCTAAACCCTCAAAAGTTAAAAAAGAGAGCAAAGCTACAGTTCAAAACGACAATACAAAATTTGGTATAGACACCTCTAGCAATCCGCAAGGATTGGCTGTGGGTACAATAGTACCAAATATAACACTTAATTTGGACGATGGTACTTCGCAAAACTTAGCCGATATGTATAAAAAACAAACAGTTGTATTGTTTTTTTACCGCGCTTATTGGTGTCCGGTATGTAACAAACACCTCTCTGCCTTTGCCAAAGAAGCCGGAAAACTCAAAGACAAAGGTGTTAAACTGATTGCCGTAACACCTGAGTCTTACGATAATGTAGCCAAGACCCGTAAGCAAACAGGTATTAAATTTACGGTTGTGTCTGATGCCGACGACAGTATTTTAAAAGCCTTTAAAGTCGATTTTAAAGTCACCGACTCATACCAACAAATGATTCAAGACCGTTTAAACGCATCCATTGCCAAAACAAATGCCAATGGCGAAGCTGTTTTACCTGTACCTGCAACCTTTATAATAGATAAAACAGGAACTATTGTGTACCGTCAATTTGATCCCGATTATAAAAACCGCGCCGGTGTCGCCGATATTTTAGCACATCTGCCGCAATAAATCCTATCTACTAACTGTTTTAAAATCCGATGTATCTTTTTAGATTAATCGGATTTTTTTGTTTCTGTAAGTGATGCTGAAAAAGTATAATAAATTGTACTTTTGTGGCTCCTAAATTTTATACAAAAAGTAACATGAAAAATACAGCTTTAACACACATACACGAATCTTTGGGAGCCAAAATGGTGCCCTTTGCCGGTTATAATATGCCTGTTCAATACGAAGGCGTCAATGCCGAACATCTAACCGTTAGAAATGGTGTGGGTGTATTTGACGTGTCGCATATGGGCGAATTCTTCCTCACAGGCGACAAAGCCTTGGCACTCATCCAAAAAGTGACCAGTAATGACGCTTCAAAACTCTTTGACGGCAAGGTGCAATACAGTTGCCTCCCTAATTATGACGGCGGTATTGTAGATGATTTATTGATCTATCGTATTTCTGAAAACAATTATATGTTGGTTGTCAATGCCTCAAATATAGCTAAAGATTGGGATTGGATTTCTAAACACAATGATTTAGGTGTTGACATGAGTAATGCTTCAGACCAAATGTCTCTTCTCGCGGTTCAGGGGCCTTTGGCTACCAAGGCTTTGCAGTCTTTAACCGATATAAACCTATCTGAAATGGGTTACTACACCTTTAAAACCGGTACTTTTTCGGGAATAGAGGACGTCATAGTGTCGGCCACAGGCTATACAGGTAGTGGTGGTTTTGAAATATATTTTAAAAATGATGACGCGCCTACTATTTGGGAAGCCATATTTAAAGCCGGAGCCGATTATGGTATTAAACCCATAGGTTTGGCTGCCAGAGATACTTTAAGGTTAGAAATGGGCTTCTGCTTGTATGGCAATGATATAGATGATAGCACCTCGCCTATTGAAGCCGGTTTGGGTTGGATTACCAAATTTACCAAAGACTTTATAAATGCCGAAGCTTTAAAAGTCCAAAAAACAGAAGGTGTCAGTAAAAAATTAGTGGCCTTTAGTATGGTTGATCGTGGCATTCCACGACATGGCTATCCCATTGTTGACGCTGAAGGTAATAACATTGGCAAAGTCACTTCGGGCACTATGAGCCCTTCTTTAAAATTGGGTATTGGCATGGGCTATGTGCCTACTAAATTTGCCAAAACAGGTACCGAGATTTATATTGCGGTGCGTCATAAACAACTCAAAGCCCAAGTGGTTAAATTGCCTTTTTATAAAGGGTAAAGTAAGAGTCCTCTCTATAACAGGCTTAGCTTTTGGAAAGTTTAAAACTTTCCAAAAGCTGTTATTTTATTTCTTATATTTACCTTTGACGCTAACTTAGTTGCCAAAAATCACAGTACAATTATGAATAAAATACTAAAAAAATGTTTTATATACGCTCTTATTTTAGTGGTAAGTACGATATTTTTAACATCTTGCCAGTCTAAAACAATTTTAAATACGACAGCGCCTCTCACCAATTCAAAAGCATCACTTAAAAAACCTTACTTAATATTGGTTTCTCTCGACGGTTTTCGTTGGGATTATGTAGAGAAGTTTAAGCCGCCGCATTTAAGCCATTTTATAAAGAATGGTGTAAAAGCCACATCGTTAATCCCTTCATTCCCCTCTAAGACATTTCCCAATCATTATACCATAGCAACAGGTATGTACCCCGATAAACATGGGATAGTGGGTAATTCATTTTATAGCTATGAAAAAAAAATGACATATAGCATAGGAAATCGCGATGTGGTTGAAGATGGTACTTTTTATAAGGGTTCGCCTATTTGGATACAAGCAGACAAAGCGGACATGGTTACGGCAAGTTATTTTTTTGTGGGTTCTGAAGCTGATATTCAAGGATTAAGACCAACCTATTATTATAAATATGACGGTAAAGTAAAAAATGAAACCCGCGTCGCCCAAGCTTTAAAATGGTTGGCCTTACCTGCAATAAAAAGACCTCATTTAATAACTATGTATTTTTCTGACATGGATGATGTCGGGCATAGATTCGGTCCGGATAATGATGCTAAAATAAAAAAAGCATTGTTCGATTTAGATAAGCAGTTAGGTGATTTGTTTAATGGGGCTCAAGCTACCGGATTACCCGTAAACATTATTGTAGTTTCTGACCATGGTATGGCAACGCAACTAAGCACTAACTACATAGCCATAGAGAACATCAAGAATGACAGTTTATTTTTAACAATAAACAATGGGGCTATTGTAAACATACATCCTAGAAAAGGTGTTGAAACAGAGACTGTTATTCAGTATTTAAAACAAAAAGAACAGCATTTCAAAGTCTATAAAACTGAAAATACACCCGGTTTTGAATATAAACCCAAAAATAAGGACTGGGGTGCTATCCAAGTTATACCTGATTATGGCTACTATTTCTTAACCCGTAAGCAGATAGCTACTAAGCAAAAGTTGACTAACACAATCTTTGGATCGCATGGTTATGATCCAAAATATAAAGACATGCACGGTATATTTTATGCCAATGGGCCGGCTTTTAAAAAAGGATACCTTGCCCCTTCTGTTAAAAATATTCATATCTATCCATTAATGTGTCAAATATTAGGTTTAAACATTCCCGATAATATTGACGGTAAACTAAATCAACTAAAAACTGTTCTAAAAAATCATTAACAAGTTTGGCACTATATTTGTGATTTAATTAAACTCATCGCGCAGAGCTAAAGTCCTAATTTAGGATATTTTGGAAATACTATCTGATTAAAAAATTAAACTATGCAAACCAAAATCTCAATTTTATTTATCGCAGTACTTTTCGGATTTATGACAAGTTGTAGTATAACAGACAACCCGACGAATTCAATTGAGTTTACGCAAATCGGTAAAGGAAATCTCTACGGAAATGGACTTGAGAATATCGACAAACAAAATTTAGTGATTTCAGATGATAACGCTTGGAGGGCTTTGCTCTCTAAGATAAATACTGTTAATAATGTTAGTGATGAATTTACAGAAACAAATATCGATTTTTCAAAATTTATTGTAATAGCTTCCTTTGACGAAGTCAAAACAAGTGGCGGATATTCGATAGATATTACAAAAATCACTGAGGGTGAAGGCAACATATTTGTAACTGTTAAAAATATTTCGAATAATGGAAATGCAACAACAGTTATGACGCAACCCTATAATATTGTTAAGATTCCTAAAACTAACAAATCAATAATCTTTGAGTAAAACCGATTTAAAATGTGATTTTACAGCTTCACGCTAATTCTAGCCATACACACCTGCGCTTAACACATCAGTAAAAAAGCTTATACAACTCAACCTCAAAAAATAACACTTCATCCTATCTTATTTATTTTTTTGACAATGTGTTGTCATATTTGTACCGATAAATACTACAAATATGATTAAAGTTACAAACCTGTCAAAATCTTATGACTCCCTAAAAGCCTTAAATAACATAGACTTTAACATTAAAAAAGGTGAAATATTCGGGCTGTTGGGGCCAAATGGAGCAGGGAAGTCAACCACCATAAAAATATTGAGTACTTTGTTAAGCTGTGATAGCGGACGCATTATTATTGATGGGCTTCCGCTTTCTGAAAATTTGGGGTATTGTAAAAAAATTATAGGTGTAGTCCCGCAAGAAATAGCCTTATACGAAAATTTTTCGGCTTACGATAACCTGCTCTTTTGGGGGCAACTCAATGGGGTTACGGGATATAAATTACGGTCAAAAATCGACTTATTGCTAAATATGATTGGCCTGTTTCACAGAAAAAATGACTTGATAAAAACCTATTCGGGAGGCATGAAACGTCGTATAAATATCGCCGTAGCTCTTTTACACGAACCCAAAATCCTCTTTATGGACGAGCCCACAACAGGTGTTGACCCCCAGAGTCGCAATAAAATTTTCGACATTATTGAAGACCTCAATAAAAAAGGCCTAACCATTATTTACACAAGTCATTATATGGAAGAAGTTGAAAGGCTTTGCGATACCATTGCCATTATTGATATGGGAAAAATTGTAGTGCAAGGGACAAAGGCTGAACTACAAAAGCTCTGCAAGCTAAAGGAAATACTTATCTTAGAAACAGAATCTATTACGAAAGCACAACTAAATAAATTGCAAACGTCATTAGCTTTTAAAGTACTACTAAACGGCAACATACTGAAAATTGTGTGTAATATAAACAAAGATTTAAAAAATATCCTCACACAATGTAGCGCTTGCGGTATCTCTACAAAAAATATCGACATCCAAAAATCAAATTTAGAATCTATTTTTTTACAATTAACCGGCAAACAACTGCGCGACTAACTTAAAAATCAAAAAAATGAAAACAATATTTCTCATTATAAAAAAGGATTTAAATCTGTTTTTAGCCTACAAAAAGGGGCTTATCCTCACTTTCCTAGTTCCTATTTTATTAATTTCTCTTTTTGCCTTTGCCTTTGGAGGTATTGGTAAAGGTTCTGATACGATTAAAGAAATTAACTTATTGTACATAGATAACGATAACAGCATGTTATCAAAAAAAATAATTCTCTCATTAGATTCTCTAGAAGAAATAAAAATGACAGCTGTCAGCGAAAATCAAGGTGAAAAATTGTTAAGAAAAGGTAAAAAAGTGGGGTTTTTGGTTTTGGGAAAAGGCTTACAAGATTCGGTTAAGCAATCAAAAAAAATACCTGCTGTTCTAAAATATGACGCCTCGCATCCGTTTGAATACGGTATTCTAAAATCTATTGTGACAGGCAAAATAATCGGAGCCGGTATGAAGTATTTTCAGAAAAATAAAATAACTACCTATCTCAACACGAACTATGCTAATTTACCCGTTGCTATCAAAGAAAAAATCATGCGTGATTTTGAAAAGAATGCCGATATGGAAAGGAATACAGGTGTCTTTAGTTTAAAATCAGAATCTATAACAAGCGAAAAGAATGATGATAAAAATTTAGGTCTCATACAAGCGGTGGCCGGTACAGCTATAATGATGTTGTTATTTAGTATTACCGGTATTGGCGGGGGCTTATTAGAAGAAAAAGAGTCGGGCACTTTAACCCGATTACTCTACTCGCCTATTAAATCTATCGATATATTATTTGGCAAAATGGGAGCTATTTTAATCATTTCCATCGTGCAATTATGTGTAATGTTCGTCTTTTCATGGATGGCCTTTGGCCTGCCTATTTTTAAGGATCTGTTTAGTTTGGTAATTTTAACCTTTTCAGTAGCCTTTTCAGTATCGAGTTTTGGTATCTTCTTGGTATCAATTGCCAAAACCAGACAACAACTCCAAAATTTAAGTACTATCATTATTTTATTGATGTCGGCCTTAGGAGGCAGTATGATTCCGCTTTTTATTATGCCGGTTATTATGCGAAAAATAGCTGTGATAAGTCTTAATTATTGGGGTATTCAAGGGTACTACGATATTTTTTGGAGAGCTTTACCTTTTGCTGATATTTTACCAAGAATTGGGGTGCTGGTTCTCATTGGTATCGTCATGACATCAATATCAATTCCGTTATTCAAAAAAAATATAACGTCTATGATAAACTAAAATAATTTAGGATTTTTACCTTTAACATCCTTATAAAAATTACGAAAGTGCTTAAAATCGGCTTCCATATCATCTGTAGGATAATAGGGTTCCGAAAATCTAAAATCTTTGTGTTCAAAATCTAGTGTAGCCATTACTATGGGTACTTGAGCGCCTTTGGCGATATAATAAAAGCCTGTTTTCCATTTGGCGACTTTTTTACGTGTCCCTTCGGGCGACATAGCCAAAATAAATTGTTCTTTAGAGTTAAAGATGTCTATTATTTGATCAACAAGATTGTTTGATTTACTGCGGTCAACCGGTGCGCCGCCCATCCACCTGAAAATAAATCCAAAAGGCGGTTTAAACAAACTGTCTTTACCGATATAATTAGCCGGTAATCCAATGGCATATTTAGCAATAATACCTATAGGAAAATCTTGCCAACTGGTATGAGGTGCAGCGATAATAACGTATTTTTTTAAATCTTTTGGAAATGAAGAGGAAACTTGCCATCCTAAAACATCCTTTAGTATAAACGAAAAAATAAACTTCATAGATGTTTTGTAAATTTAATTGCCTTAAGAAAGAGTTTTCAAATTTAAAAATATTAATTTTATAAACTAATTTTTTACTTATGGATATTGTCTTTTATATTTTAGGTTTTGTCGTTCTATTGGCTTTGGGGTATTTTTTAGGAATGTATAAAGCTAAATCGACTTTAAATAAAGAAAATGGGGAGTTAAAATCTGTAAATACCCTACTGCAAGCAGATAAAACAAAAGTAGAAAGGCAGTTAGAAGAGAAAACCACAGAAAATAATAGCTTACAAATAGCCCTTACCAAAAAAAATAGCGAATTGGGTTATCTCAACGAAAAATTAAAAGAACAAAAAGCCGATTTAGAAAAATTGCAAGATAAATTCACCAAGGAATTCGAAAATCTGACCAATAAAATTTTAGACGATAAATCGGCTAAGTTTACCAAACAAAACAAAGAAAATTTAGATATTATTTTAACGCCTTTAAAAGAAAAAATTCAGGCTTTCGAAAAACGGGTTGAAACCTCTGATAAAGAGAGTATTCGCTATCATGCCGCACTTCGTGAACAAATTTTAGGACTTGAAAAACTCAATCAAAAAATGAGTGCCGATGCTGTAAATCTTGCCAAAGCCCTAAAAGGTGATAGCAAGGCTCAAGGCGATTGGGGCGAATTACAGTTAGAAGTTTTACTCGAAAAATCGGGTTTACAAAAGGGTATTCATTTTACCACACAAGGTGGTTTTAGAGATGATAATAACCAATTAAAAAAACCCGATTGCATAATCAATTTACCTGATGATAAACACCTAATTATCGATTCTAAAGTATCTTTAACAGCATATGACAGATATTATGGTACAGAGGACGACATTGCCAAACAATTAGCCATTAAAAATCATATTTTAAGTATTAAAAAGCATTTTAAAGAATTGGGTGATAAAAATTATACCGATTTGTACGGTATTAATTCTCCCGATTATGTACTCATGTTTATACCCATAGAACCTGCATTAATGCTAGCTCTGCAAGAAGACAGCAAACTCTATTTAGAAGCCCTCGATAAAAATGTGGTTTTGGTCTCTACTTCTACCCTTTTGGCAACCTTAAGTACCATTGCTTCTATTTGGAAACAAGAAGACCAAAAACGAAATGTCTTAGAAATTGCCAAAGAAAGTGGTTTACTCTACGATAAATTTGAAGGTTTTGTTCAAGATCTTATCAAGATTGGTAAAGCCATTAACACCTCGCAAGAAAGTTACCAAGCGGCTATGAATAAACTCTCTACAGGACGTGGTAATATGGTAAGCAAAATAGAAAACCTTAAAAAGCTGGGCGCCAAAACCAAGAAATCGTTACCCGACAAGTTGTTAGAACGTGCAAACGAATAAGATAACAGATACTTAAACAAACAAAGGTTTGTCTTGCATCATCTCGTTAACCGCTAAGCCAACTTCTGCAATAACTTTTTCGTCGTTAAAATGGCTAATTACACTGTCAATAAGGTCAATTATGGTATGCATATCGCTTTCTTTTAGACCCCGCGTTGTTACTGCTGCAGAACCAATGCGAATTCCCGAGGTTACAAACGGCGATTTATCGTCAAAGGGTACCATATTTTTGTTGACCGTTATATGTGCTTTTACCAAAGCTTGTTCGGCTTCTTTTCCCGTAATGTCTTTATTTCGCAAGTCAATTAGCATCATATGATTATCGGTGCCATCAGAAATTATATGATAATCTTTAGCCACCAAGGCCTCAGCCATAGTTGCTGCATTTTTCTTAACTTGAAGTTGATAATATAAAAAGTCATCTGTTAAAGCTTCTCTAAAAGCCACTGCTTTTGCCGCAATAACATGTTCTAAAGGGCCGCCTTGCATCCCCGGAAAGACAGCCGAGTTTAACAAAGCCGACATCATTTTAGGTTTACCGCTTTTTAATGTCAATCCAAATGGATTTTCAAAATCCTCTCCCATTAAAATCATACCACCTCTGGGACCGCGCAAGGTTTTATGTGTTGTTGTGGTTACTACATGGCAATATGGCATAGGGTCGTTTAAAATACCCTTGGCTATCAGCCCTGAGGGATGCGAAATATCGGCCACTAATAAAGCCCCTACTTTATCGGCAATAGCTCTAAAAGTTTTAAAATCTATATCCCGAGAATAAGCCGAAGCACCGGCTATAATAACCTGTGGCTTTTCTTTTTGAGCCACCTCTTCTATCTTATTATAATTTAAGACCCCAGTTTCTTTATCAACACCATAAAAAGACGTTTGATACAATTTTCCCGAAAAATTTACAGGTGAGCCATGTGTTAAATGACCGCCGTGCGATAAGTCGAAGCCCAATATTTTATCACCGGGCTTTAACAAGGCCTGATACACCGCCGCATTGGCTTGCGAGCCCGAATGGGGTTGCACATTAACATATTTGGCACCAAACAAGGCTTTAGCCCTATCAATGGCTAATTGTTCTACTTCATCAACCACCTCACAACCACCGTAATAACGCTTATTGGGGTATCCCTCTGCATATTTGTTAGTTAATACAGAACCTGTTGCCTCCAGTACTTGAGCACTTACATAATTTTCTGAGGCAATGAGCTCTAAACCTTTTGTTTGCCTTGTTGTTTCTTCTTGAATTAAATCAAAAATATCTTGATCTCTAGTCATTTGAAAATAGTGTATTATAAAGTTTAGTTAAAACGGTTTCAAAAGTAGTAAATTCATTTTTCATAATCGGATAAACTTCTATCTTTGAATCAAAATAATTATTACATTGCAAATGTATTTTATGCTACTAATGCTAAAAAAATTTAAACTTTAGAAAAAATGGAGATTACTGCAAATAATCCTTTTAGAAAATCTTGGTTAGATGTGTCTTCTAATTCCGATTTTCCCATACAAAATATACCTTTCGGCGTTTTTTTAACCAAAGACAATGTTATGACCATAGGCACAAGAATTGGCGATTACGCCATAGATTTAAGCGCCTTGCACCAATTGGGCTATTTTAAAGGCATCGAGCTTACCGATGATGTCTTTTTACAAGACAGGTTAAACGATTTTATAGCTCATGGTAAAGGCATTTGGCGACAAGTGAGAAATAGGATTGCAGATATTTTTGACGCTAATAACACAAAACTTCAAAATAAAAAGAAACAAAAAAAACGCATTATTTATAATGTAGAAGATGTAGAGATGCACCTCCCCGTAAATGTGGGTGATTATACCGACTTTTATTCGAGTAAAGAACATGCTACCAATGTTGGCAGTATGTTTAGAGACCCTAACAATGCCTTGTTACCCAATTGGCTACACATTCCTGTTGGGTATCATGGCAGGAGTTCCTCTATTGTGCCAACAGGTAAGAATATTCATAGACCTTATGGACAATCTAAACCTGCCGATGCCGATAAGCCCGTATTTGGTCCTTCAAAATTGGTTGATTTTGAATTAGAAATGGCTTTTATTACAACAGATGTTAATAAATTGGGCGAACGTATAAGTATAGACGAAGCCGAAGATTATATTTTTGGCTTAGTACTGTTTAATGATTGGAGTGCCCGCGACATTCAGGCATGGGAATATGTGCCTTTAGGTCCTTTTTTAGGAAAGAGCTTTGCTTCTACCATTTCGCCTTGGATTGTAACGCTTGATGCTTTAGAACCTTTTAGAGTTGCAGGACCTAAGCAAAATCCCAAACCTTTTCCCTACCTCCAACAGTCGGGTAAAAATAGTTTTGATATTAATTTGATGGCCTATATAAAACCTGAAAACGGCAGTGAAAATTTGGTGACCCGCTCTAATTTTAAATATTTGTATTGGAGTATGGCACAACAATTGACACATCACACCGTAAATGGCTGTAATGTCCGCACCGGCGATATGATGGGCAGTGGTACCATATCGGGCTCTACAAAAGACAGTTATGGTTCTATGTTAGAATTGACCTGGCGTGGTAAAAATCCTATCACATTAAATGACGGCTCGCAACGCAAATTTATTAACGATAATGACACCGTCATTATGCGTGGTTATTGCGAAAACGACAAAGTTAAAATAGGTTTTGGCATCTGTGCCGGAAAACTCTTACCGGCCACTTAAACCTTTATTTCTAATATATCGTAATGAGAACCGGAAGTCAGGACTTTACCCGATTTTAACACAATAATTTGGGGCGACTGGTGTACAACACCTAAGGTCTGCGCCACAGCATTAGAAAGGGCTCTGTATTTGATTAAATCCAAAAAATAAAAATTAACATTGGGTGTTTCGGCCCATTGTTTCTCAAAAGATTTTAAAACCATGCGACTAATACCGCAACGCGTACTGTGTTTAAAAATAATACTCGTCTTTTCTTTAGATGCTTTTTTAATATCTTCCAGTTGTGATTCGGTCTTCAAAGGAATCCAATTGATTAAAGATTCAACAGGAGTACCACCCGATTTTAAATTGTTGCCAAATAGACCTTTTAATAATTTCATTTAAATTTTATTAAAAGTGCAAATGTATTTAAATTTATAATTTTTTGACACTTTTAAACTTTTAAAGTGAAAAATTGCCACCAAAACTATATATATTTATATTTGTGCAAATTAGTGTCTTACTAACAACTGTTTATGTATAAGAAATACTCTTCTCTTATCCTGCTTTTACTATTTGGATGGTTGCAAAGCATCCAATCTCAAGAATTGTTGCCTGACAGTTTATCCGATAGCCAAAAAGCTGTATTTTTAAACACACTGGCCTCAAAACAAACCCAGTTGGATTCGGCACTCTTTTATACTGAAGAAGCCATTAAATACGCCAAACAATGTACCTGCGACTCTATTTTGCAGTCAACTATGTTTAAAATATCATTATATCCTGCTATTTATGGAAAATACAGCCTTTCTCTTAAAGAATCTTCTCATCTTGACAGCCTGTTAAAAGTTAAGCCCAACTCCTATTTTTCATTTAGAATGCAATCCTTATTGGCTTATAACTACAGAATGCAAGATCAATTAAATATAGCTTTAGATTATTATAAAAAAGCTCTAGATGAATCTGTACAAACTAAAGATTCTCTTTTAATTGCCGATGCTTATAACAACCTTGGCGATGCTTTTAATTCTATTGAGTTAAAAGATAAAGCCCGAAAATATTTTTTAAAGGCTTTAGAAATATTCAATAAAAAACAAGGCACTGTAAACAGTAAATATATCATTTACAACAACCTGTCACGAACGGCAAAGAGTTTAAAAGAGGCCTTATTTTATTCAGACAAAGCCTATACCTTAATTTCTGACAGTAATAACCCACAAAACTTATCTCTTTTTTATTTAACCAGAGCCGATGCCTTAAGACTACAAGAAGCCTATAATTTAAGTGCCGAAGCTTATAAAAAATCTTACGAAATAGCCCGAAAAATAAATTATGATTTAGTCAAAAATATAGCACTTATATACTTAGGGGAAGTTAATTTAAAACGAGGCCTTACTAAAAAAGCCATTAAAAATTTAGAAGAGGCCTCGAAAATGTCACAACCCAATCTAGAGAATTATAAAGTTTTACTTCAAAACTTATCACAAGCCTATGCTTTAAATCACGATTACAAAAAGGCTTTTGCTTTTTCTAAAAAGATGACAACAATCAACGATTCTATCTTTAAGTTAAAATCGTCAAAAGATTTTGCCGCCTTTGATGTTAAGTATAATACAGAACTGAAAGACAAAGAGATAGCCGAACAACAACTGCAATTAGCCAAACAAAAAATAACTAAAAACATCTACATTTCTGTCAGTATTTTATTATTTGTATTCGCTGTAGTACTTTTTCAATCGCGTATAAATAAGCAAAAGAGGAAAAAGCTTTTAACAGAAGTAGCCCTTCAAAAAGAACAAGAATTAAATGAAATGCGCACCAAACTTTTAGGAAATATAGCCCACGAAATACGGACGCCGCTTACTTTAATATCGGGTAATTTGGATTTGGCTTTAGAAAATATTGGCAATAAAGAAAAAATACTCAAAAATATTAAAGTCGCCCTATCTAA
This sequence comes from uncultured Flavobacteriaceae bacterium, assembly GCA_964564475.1. GTDB lineage: Bacteria > Bacteroidota > Bacteroidia > Flavobacteriales > Flavobacteriaceae > CG1-02-35-72. The sequence continues at coordinate 27,921 of CAZMBM010000004.1, forward strand.
CAGCAAAAAAGTTGTAGAAGACGCCAATGAAATCTTAGAATTACTCAAGTTCGAAAAAAATAAAACAACTATAAAACGCACTCCTGTAAACTTAAACGCTACCGTAAAGCGTATATATTTGTCGTTTAAATCTTTGGCCCATTTAAAACAGATAAGGCTTGATTATCAGTCGACTATTGATACCGATTTTATGGCAGATATTGATGTTGAAAAACTTGAAAAAATACTCAATAATCTAATTTCTAATGCCATAAAATACTCAAACAGCCGATCAAAAATAATTTTAGAAGCTAAAATAACAAACGATAAACTCTGTATTAATGTCACCGATTTTGGTCAAGGTATTCACTACGACGAAACCGAAAAGATTTTTCAGCGTTTTTATCAGGCTTCGAACAGCAAAGCCGTTGGGGGCATTGGTATTGGTTTATCATTAGCTAGCGAATTTGCCAAACTCTTAGACGGTAGTTTAAGTGTAAAAAGCAAATTAGATGAGGGGAGCACTTTTACACTTGTTTTACCTGTAAACAAATCGAAAACGGAGGCTTTAAAAACCCCAAGAAATCAGGAGCTTACAACAATAAAAAATACTGGGTTAAAAGAAGTAAGTAATAAAACTGATAAACCCAAAATACTTATTGTGGAAGACAACCCCGAGATGAACAATTTTCTCAAAGAAATCTTATCGGATAAATATACCTGCACCAGTGTTTTTAATGGCTTAGAAGCGCTTAAAATACTAGAAAAACACCCGTTTGATTTAATTACATCAGACATAATGATGCCACTGTTAGATGGTTTTGAACTGCGAAAAAAAATTAATGACAAGCTGCTTTTAAAAGACATTCCTTTTATATTAATATCGGCTAAAACACTCACCGAATATAAGATTAAAGGTTTTAAACTAGGCATTGATGACTACATAATTAAACCTTTTAATAAGAATGAGTTGCTAGCACGTATTGCTAATTTATTAAACAATAAAAAAGCCCGTCTAAAATGGCAAATAGATAATAAAAACCTTATTGAAAATACTGAAAGTTCTGATAAAAAATTACTTTATAAAATAGAAAATATCGTTTTGGAAAACCTAAGCGACGATTCGTTTAAAATAAATAAGCTTGCAACAGAAATAGGGTACAGTCAGCGGCAATTGTCCCGAATTTTAAAACAATATACGGGTTTGTCTCCTGTCAGATTTATTTTAGAAATACGCTTGCAAAAAGCCTATCAATTACTAAAGAATAAAACCTACTTTAGCTTGTCTGAAGTACGCTATGACGTAGGTATTAATTCAACTTCGTATTTTAACAGTAAATTCAAAGAACGGTTTGGTATTATGCCATCAGAACTTATAAAAACCAAAGTCTAAAGAAAAAATCCGCCCGATGTGTACATCGGGCGGAAAACCTCTCTCAATTATCAAGTTTTAATAAAATCATCGGTGATCTGAAGTCTTAAACCTGATATAATTAATAACCCCCCATTAATATTTCACTATTTTTTTTGTCAATGTACCTTTATTTGTTTTTATTCTCAAAAAGTAAATGCCTTTATATAAATTACTTACATCCAGTAAATTATCTATATTTCTAAAATACTTTACGCGCTGTCCTGTTATACTGTAAACGGCTATACTCTCAACTGTGTACTCTGTTGGAGCTTGTACAGTAAGATAGGTTTGTGTTGGATTGGGATAAACGGCTATCTTAGAATTTAATACAGCATCTTCAACACCTAATGTAGCACTGGTAGAAAAAGAAATACCGGCATCTACATTTGTCCAATTCGCTGTAGCATAGGCTACATCGTCAACAACTATATCTGTGAGGCCGCTATTACCGCTGGCATCAAAATTAGCTGAAGCTATGTTCTGATTGTTGCCATTCTGAACATTTAAATAGGTTAAATTGTTGTTGTTTACTTTTATTGTAGTTAGTTTTGAGTAATTTCTTAAATCTAAACCGGTTAGTGCGTTACTACTTAAATCTAAAGACACTAAAGTACTGTTAACCAAATTGGTTCTACTCGATTTTGATTTTTTGTTATTTATTACATTCGCACCATTTGGCAAAACTATATCGATAAGTAAACCATTTCCCGAGACAATTAAAGTTATTAAATTTAAATTAGAGGTTAAATCTAAATTGGATAAGTTATTTCCTAGACTGGTTAGTGTTTGCAGGCTTGTAAAAGCTTCAATACCGGTTAAATCAGAAATATTCTGATTACTTACATCAAGAGCTGTTACAGAACTTATATTAGAAGTCGGTACTTTATCATCGGGTGCGCCGGAATCATAGCCTCCACTTATCAAAACACCCTCAAAATTATCATCGGGAACATAAGTATCACAAGTAGTAGTATAATTTATGTAATTGTCTTTATACCATGGCCCTGAAGTAGATGTTTTGCTATTTGCAAATGTTACGTCATCAACACAAATATTGTTTAATGAAGGTGTTGGACTGCTTGTATTCATATTAGTGACGTATAAATTAACAATAGCATTTGTATTGCCATTTTTTAAATTTAAAACCTTTAAATTTTGATTATAATCAACTTCTACATGCGTTAAATTAGGATTATGAGACAAATCTAAGGCTTGAATTGCACTCACCCTTATAACTAAAGTTTTTAAATTGGTGTTTTTACTCAAATCCAGACTTGTTAAATTACCTTGAACACTATTTAAGTCAAGCGATTCTAAGGCAGGACAACGTCTTAAGTCTAATTTAGAATCTAAAAAAGTTTCGCCGGCATTTAAACTCACTAAATTGGGTTGGTAACCTAATGTCAGCGTTTGCAAAGAAAAACATTCTCTGACTTTAATATCTATCAAGTTTTTATTTTTACTCAAGTCTAATGAGCTTAAATTTGTCATGGCACCTACCCATAATGTGTCTATTTTAGTGTTGTTACTTAAATCTAAAACAGCGGCATCGTTAAAATCAGCATTTAAAAATGTAATATTTGTAAACGCTTCTAAACCTGTAAAATCAGTTATAGATTTTAAATTTAAATCTAATTTTCCTGTAAAAGCATTGGCTTCAGATACTTGAATTTCGCCATCAGAGTTGGTGTCAATAACCGGAACATGAGCCAGTAAGGCATTTTTGAAATTTGTGTCGGGAATGCTTACGACTTGTGCCTGCAATTGTAGTGTAAAAACAGCTACAATTAATAATGTAATTTTTTTCATAATGAGAGATGTTTAGATTAATTACAACAAATCTATTGTCATTTACTGTTTTAATAGTCCGCTATTAAGACAATAAGGTGCTTAATTAGGACATGCTATTTAATTCTTGTCAATATTACAGAAGCACCAAGCGCAAATTGACACTTTGTCTTTAAATATCAGTTATTTACAGACATTTTGTCTATTTTGTCTTTTAGGAACAATTGGCATTTTATTTGACCGTAAAACAGAAAAATATAGAACTATGAATTTTAATAATTATACCATAAAATCACAAGAAGCCGTGCAACGCGCCCAGCAAATTGCACAAGGCTTAGAAAATCAACAAATAGAAAATGCCCATATTTTACAGGCTATTTTAGAAGTTGACGAAAATGTAATACCATTCATTCTAAACAAATTAGGTGTAAATACAGACATTTTTAAACAGACACTGCAACGTATTTTAGAAAGTTTCCCAAAAGTATCGGGAGGCGATTTGATGCTGTCGAAGACAGCGGGCAGTACTCTTTTAGAAGCCGCTAATATTGCCAAAAAAATGAAAGATGAATACGTAGCTATTGAACATCTTTTACTGGCTATTTTAAAATCTAAAGGCGAAGCCACGCAACTCTTAAAAGATAACGGTATAAATGAAGCCGATTTAAAAAAAGCCATTGATGAGTTGCGCAAAGGTAGTAAGGTCGCTTCACAAAGTGCCGAAGAAACCTATAACGCCATTAATAAATATGCCAAAAATCTCAATCAATTGGCTAACGACGGTAAATTAGACCCTGTCATTGGTCGCGATGAAGAAATAAGACGCATACTCCAAATTTTATCAAGACGTACCAAAAACAACCCTATGCTTGTGGGCGAACCCGGTACAGGTAAAACGGCCATAGCCGAAGGCTTGGCTCACCGCATTGTAAAAGGCGATGTCCCCGAAAATTTACAAGACAAGATAATCTTTTCACTCGATATGGGCGCTCTAATTGCAGGTGCTAAATATAAAGGTGAGTTTGAAGAACGCTTAAAGTCGGTTGTAAAAGAGGTTATTAATGCCGAGGGGCAAATTGTATTATTTATAGATGAAATCCATACTTTAGTCGGAGCCGGTGGTGGCGAAGGTGCTATGGATGCCGCCAATATTCTAAAACCGGCCTTGGCCAGAGGCGAATTACGCGCTATTGGAGCCACTACATTGGACGAGTATCAAAAATATTTCGAAAAAGACAAGGCTTTGGAACGCCGTTTCCAAAAAGTAATGGTTGACGAGCCCGATACAGAAAGTGCCATTTCCATATTAAGAGGTATTAAAGAAAAATACGAAACACATCATAAAGTACACATTAAAGATGATGCTATTATTGCTTCTGTAAAATTATCGCAACGTTATATAACCGATAGGTTTTTACCCGATAAAGCCATCGATTTGATGGACGAGGCGGCGGCCAAATTGCGCATGGAAATCAATTCTAAACCCGAAGAATTAGACGTTTTAGATAGAAAAATAATGCAATTAGAAATTGAAATAGAAGCCATTAAACGCGAAAAAGATAAAATTAAGGTCAATACTATTCAAAAAGAGTTGGCCAATCTTAAAGAAGAGCGCGACAGTGTATATACCAAGTGGAAAAATGAAAAAGACTTGATAGATAAAATACAAGCGGCCAAAGAAAATATAGAGAATTACAAGTTGGAAGCCGAACGTGCCGAACGCGAAGGTAATTATGGTTTGGTGGCCGAAATCCGTTACGGAAAAATAGAAAAGGAAACGGCTGTTTTAAATGCCTTACAAAAAGAATTGACCCAAAATCAAGGCAATGCCCTAATAAAAGAGGATGTAAGTAGCGAAGATATTGCCGAAGTAGTAGCCAAATGGACGGGTATTCCTGTTCAAAAAATGTTACAAAGCGATCAAGAAAAATTATTGCATCTCGAAGAAGAACTCCACAAACGTGTTGTGGGGCAAGAAGAAGCCATTCAGGCTGTAGCCGATGCCGTAAGACGCTCAAGAGCCGGTTTGCAAGATGAAAAACGCCCCATTGGTAGTTTCCTTTTCCTGGGAACAACAGGTGTGGGTAAAACAGAATTGGCCAAAGCTTTGGCAGAATACCTCTTTGATGACGAAAGCGCTATGACACGTATAGATATGAGCGAATATCAAGAACGTCATGCCGTAAGCCGTTTGGTAGGGGCTCCTCCGGGCTATGTGGGTTATGACGAAGGTGGACAACTAACAGAAGCTGTAAGACGCAAACCTTATTCAGTTATTTTATTGGATGAAATTGAAAAAGCTCATCCCGATACTTTTAATATCTTATTACAAGTATTAGACGAAGGGCGTCTGACTGATAATAAAGGCCGTAATGCCGACTTTAGAAACACCATAATTACTATGACGTCAAATATGGGCGCCCATATTATTCAAGAGAAGTTTGAAAACATGAATATGGAAAACCGCGATGCTGTTACCGAAATGACAAAAATAGAAGTTATGGGACTGCTTAAACAAAACATACGTCCTGAGTTTCTTAACCGTATAGACGAAATAATTATGTTTACACCGCTTAATAAAAAAGAGGTAACGCAAATAGTTAAGTTACAATTAATAGCACTCACCAAGCTCTTAAGCGGCAAATCTATAGATTTTACGGCTACTGATGAAGCTGTAGAAACATTGGCAGAAAAAGGCTTTGATCCGCAGTTTGGGGCACGTCCTATAAAACGTGTCATTCAAAAAGAAGTTTTAAATAAACTTTCAAAAGAGTTATTGTCCGGCTCAATAACCGCAGAGAGTCATATTCTACTCGATGCCTTCAATGGTAAGTTTGTTTTTAGAAATAAATAAAACACCGTGATAATAAAAAAGAGGTTGTCTAAAAAGATAGCCTCTTTTTTTATACTTTTATAAAAACTATTTTTTATGAAACGTCTTCTCTTCATCATCCTATTTATAGGATTTATAGTACCCTCTTTTGCACAAAAGGATAGTCAAACCATCACAACTTACTACCTTATTCGACATGCCGAAAAAGACCGCAGTAATCCCGATAATAAAAACCCACATCTTACGGATAAAGGACGTGAACGCGCTTTAAAATGGTCTCAGGTTTTAAAAAATGTAAAGCTTGATGCCGTATATACCACAAACTATAACCGCACAAAAGAAACGGCCAATCCCACAGCGGCGAGCCACCATTTAAAACCCTTAATTTACAATCCAAAGACTATAGATTACAAAGATTTTATGAGTAAAACTAAGGGTAAAAAGGTACTTATTGTGGGGCACAGCAACACCACACCAAAATTTACAAATGCCCTTATAGGCGATGAAAAATATCCTCAAATTGCCGATGGCAATAATGCCAACTTATACATTGTAACCATTGCTGACGGCTATATTTCTGATATGCAACTGTATATAAATAATTAAAAGGCTTACCAAGACCTCTTTATCAATCAAAATCTAATGAAAATGTCTCTAAAAATTGTTTGGCCTTGGCCATGTGCGGCGCCATTTCTATATCATTCTCTATCAGGCAAACAGATTTTCTGAAAAGCGTGACAAAATTTTCTAAAAAAGGACTTGTTTTATACTTTCTAAAAGACAGGGCTTGTGAAGCGTTGAGCAATTCTATGGCCAAAATGGTTTCTATATTTTCTATAATTTTAAAAGCTTTGGTAGCCGCATTGGCTCCCATACTCACATGATCTTCTTGTCCATTGGATGATACAATTGAATCTATACTGGCAGGTGTTGCCAACTGTTTATTCTGACTTACTATGCTGGCCGCCGTGTATTGCGGTATCATCAAACCTGAATCTAAACCCGGGTTTTTAACCAAAAAGACCGGCAAACCACGTTGACCCGAAATCAGTTGGTACGTCCTACGTTCTGATATGCTACCCAACTCTGCCATAGCAATGCCCAAATAATCTAACGCCAAAGCTAAGGGTTGTCCATGAAAATTACCACCCGACACTATTTCATCGGCTTCAATAAAAATATTGGGGTTGTCTGTCACGCTGTTTATTTCGGTCAATAAAGTTTTAGAAACAAACGCTAAAGTATCTTTTGTGGCACCGTGTACTTGTGGCATGCATCTAAATGAATACGGGTCTTGCACATGAGCCTTAGCTCTGTTAATCAATTCGCTTCCTTTTAAAAACTCTAAGATACGTGAGGCCGTTTTTAGTTGTCCCTCGTGCGGGCGAATATGGTGAATCAACAGGTTAAAAGGGCAGCTTAAACCGTCAAAAGCTTCTAAAGATAAAGCACCTATTAAATCGGCAAAATAAGACAATTTTTGTGCTTTTAAAATCAAATAAGTACCGTAAGCACTCATAAATTGGGTGCCATTGAGTAAAGCCAAACCTTCTTTTGCTTTGAGCTTTACAGGTTTCCAGCCAAATTTATTGAGTATCTCAGTGCCGCTGTACTCCCGCCCTCTGTAAAGTACTCTTCCTTTTCCTAAAAGCGGTAAGGCCAAATGTGCTAAGGGAGCCAAATCACCCGAAGCACCTAACGAACCCTGTGTATAAACAAGTGGTAAAATATCATTATTATAAAAGTCGATCAAGCGCTGTACGGTCTCTAATTGCACACCAGAATGTCCATATCCTAATGATTGTATCTTTAAAAAAAGCATGAGTTTTACAAGTTCGCCGGGAACTTTATCTCCGGTACCGCAAGCGTGACTTAAAACCAGATTTTCTTGTAATTTAGAGAGGTTTTCATCAGATATCTTAACATTACACAGCGCACCAAAACCAGTATTAATACCGTATATAGGTATATTGCTTTTTGCTAATTTTTTATCTAAATAAGTGCGGCAATTATTTATGTTAGCTATCACATCTTTAGACAGCTCCAACTTTTTATCTTCGTGAATTATAGCAGCTACTGTATTAAAATTGAGATGTTTGGTGCTTATTGTATGAATCATTTAATTTTAAGATTTGGAATCTCAAAATTCACTATAATCCCTTTCATATCCAAATAAAATAGCATTTTTGCTAAAACAGAAAAAAAACAATTAAATACTTATTAAAAAATACTTCATACTGTATTGATTTTATGTTAATTAGCATGTGAATTTAATAAAATCATTGACAGAACAATTGTTTTGGAGAAAATTATAGAAGTTTTTTTGTAGTATAATTTGTAAGTCTTTTAAAACACACTTTTTGTACTGAATTTTTTTATGATGCTTAACAGTGTCTTTTTTTTAAAGTTTTTTTAACAATGCCACACCCTTAAATTTATATATTTGCAAAAATTTAAATTGAATAATGAAAAAAATAATTTATTTAGTGATTGCTTTGGGTTTTGTAGCGTGTCAGAAACCGGCTCACGATTATGTAGCCTTTTCAGGTAAAATAACCAATCTTCAAACCGATACAATCTCTATCTTAGGTAATAGTCGTTATAGAAAACAAATAGCGGTAGATAAAGAGGGGAATTTTAAGGATACGCTTCATATTGAAGATGGTTTTTTTGCACTTACCGATGGGAATAAACAAATATTTTTAAATCTTAAAAAAGGTTTTGAAGTAGCCATCACTGCCAATGCCGATAACCTTGAAGAAAGTGTAGCGTTTAGTGGCAGCGGTGCCGGAACTAATAATTATCTGGCTAAAAAAATTAGAACTCAAAAGAAATTTGGATTAGACAATCTTGAATCTTTCTTTTTATTAGATAAAGCGGCTTTTGATGCAAAAGTTAAAGAAATTGACACATTTAACAATAAGTTATTAAACGAATCAGAAGGCTTAGACAGTGCTTTTGTAGCAAATGAAAAATCGTCAAATTCAAGAATGGTTGCTTTTTTAAATAATAATTATGACTCGCAACACGCTAAGCTCACCAATTTCGCTATGGGAAAACCCTCTCCCGGATTTAATTTAGAAAATTATAAAGGTGGCAAAACATCACTTAAAAGTTTAAGAGGTAAGTACGTATATATTGACGTATGGGCTACTTGGTGTGGGCCATGTATTCGACAAATCCCTGCTTTAAAAAAGGTAGAAGAGCAGTACAAAGGTAAAAACATTGTTTTTGTAAGTATGTCTATCGATAAGAAAAAAGATAAAGCCAAATGGCGTACGATGATAAAAGAAAAAAAATTAGGAGGCATTCAATTATTCTCTGAAAACGATTGGAATTCTAAATTTGTAAGAGATTACCAAATTAGAGGTATCCCCCGTTTTATTTTAATAGATCCCAAGGGTAATATTGTTGATGCTGATGCCCCTAGGCCCACCGACCCACGACTTATCGCTTTATTCGATTCGTTAAATCTTTAAAAAGTATACATTATATCAAAAAAAGGCGCTTCTTATCGAGCGTCTTTTTTTATGCTTGCAATTTGTTTATAGCTCTTGGCAAATAATCAATAATATCTGACGCCAAAAAACAGGCTTCAGGGATCTTATCTTCTACAGCCAAATCGGCAGTACTGCCGTGTAAATACACGCCTAACTTGGCCGCTTCTATTGGCGTATAATGTTGTGCCAGCAAGCCCGTTATAATACCTGTTAGTACGTCGCCACTTCCTCCTGTAGCCAAAGCGGGGTTTCCTGTAGAGTTAAAATAGAAATTAGTGCGATTTACAATTACAGTGAAAGCGCCTTTTAAAACGATAATCAGATTGTATTTTATACTAAACTCTTTAAGCTTTTCTAATTTGTCATAATCGTTTTTCCAAGTGCCTATTAAACGTTCTAACTCTTTAGGATGTGGCGTTAAGACACTGTTTTTTGGTATAAAATTTAATGCCGATTTATTAAGAGCCAAACAGTTTATGGCATCGGCATCAATAACAAGCGGGCATTTGTTTTCTTTAAGAAATTCTACAAAAGCCTTTTGTGTCACCTCGTCTGTTCCCATTCCCGGGCCGATAGCAATAGCTGTTGCTTTTATATTGTTTTTAAAATTGGTTATATTCTTTTTCCCTGATGCTAAAACCATTGTTTCCGGAAGAAGTGTTTGCACAACTTGATACCCGCACTCGGGTATTAAACTTGACACCAATCCACTGCCAATAGTGTTGGCAGCTCCGGTAGCCAAAACAACAGCGCCTATCTTACCATAACTTCCGCCAATAATAAGGGCATGGCCGTAAGTTCCCTTATGTGAAAAGGTTTTACGCTTCTTATAAAACGGGCTTACATCTTCTTCTAAAGTCATTTGATAAGGGCTTTTAAGATTCTTTATAAAATCCTTATCCAACCCTATATCTAATATTTCCCAAGAAGATGTAAAATCTTGATTTTCAGGCATCAAAAAAGCCAATTTTAAATTTTGAAAGGTCAAAGTTTGTGTGGCTTTTATCACAGCATCCTTATCATCTATAGCCGCTGAAGCATACATACCCGACGGTAAATCAATTGCCAAAATAAAATTAGCATTGGCATTTAAATACTGTATTAATTTTTTGGTAAATCCTTCGGGAGGTCTTTTTAAGCCTAATCCAAAAATGGCATCAATAATTACTGCTTCATTTTGAATTTCAGGAAACACATCAGAAGCATTTATAAAAACCGGCCATAAGTCGAGGTTTTTAAAACGTTCTAAATTTTCTATAAAATCATCTGATCTGTTTTGACTAAAATTTACAATATATGTTTTAACATTATAACCGCTTAAGGCTAAGTGCCGCGCTATAACCAAGCCATCACCTCCATTATTACCTACACCGCAAAAAATATAAAAATCGGGGACTTTTGCATTGTTAAAATGAGTAGCTATCCATTTAAAGCAGTATTCACCAACGCGTTCCATTAAATCTAAGGACGAAATATCCTGAGTTTTTAAAGTCACAGCATCGGCTTGGTAAATTTGAGAAGCACTTAAAATTTTCATTAAATCAGATTTTTAAGCAGCCACTTAATTGGAAGCTTATTCTTTAAAAACACCTATGGCATCGTATTTTGCCATACGTTTGGCAACCAAATCTGCAGTAGATAATTCTTTCAACTCATTATAAGTTTTAACAATAATTTCCTCTACCGACTCGTAAGCGCCATTTCTGTCGCTATGTGCACCGCCAAAAGGTTCCTTAACAATGCCATCTATAATTTTAAGCTTCATAAGATCTTGAGCTGTGAGCTTTAAGGCTTCTGCGGCTTTTTCTTTGTACTCCCAACTGCGCCATAAAATAGAGGAACAAGACTCGGGTGAAATAACCGTGTACCAAGTATTTTCTAACATAAATACTTTGTCTCCAACACCTATCCCCAAAGCACCCCCAGAGGCTCCTTCACCAATAATAACGGTAATTATAGGTGTTTTTAGTTTGGTCATCTCATAAATATTTCGTGCAATAGCTTCTCCTTGACCGCGTTCTTCGGCCTCTAATCCCGGGTAGGCGCCCGGTGTATCTAATAAGGTTACTACAGGGATATTAAATTTTTCGGCCATTTTCATCAAACGCAATGCTTTTCTATAACCTTCGGGATTTGACATTCCAAAGTTTCGATACTGACGGGTCTTGGTGTTAAAACCTTTCTGTTGTCCGATAAACATGTAAGATTGGTCACCTATCTTACCCAGCCCCCCTATCATCGCTTTGTCATCTCTCACGTTTCTATCGCCGTGTAATTCAAAAAAAGTATTGCCACAAATGGCATTAATATAGTCTAAGGTATAAGGTCTTGACGGATGTCGTGATAATTGCACCCGTTGCCAAGGTGTAAGATTTTTATAAATATCTTTTTTTGTTTTTTCGAGCTTTTTTTCGATGTTTCTACAAGTTTTTGATACGTCAACATCGCTTTCTTTTCCTATTAAAAGACACTTATTTAACTGGTCTTCAAGTTCTTTTATCGGAAGTTCAAAATCTAAATATTCCATAGTTCAGGTTGTGCTTATAAATACAAAGATATAAACATTTATAAATGTATTAACGCTTTTTATGAGCTAATATTTTAGGATATAATTTTATAGCGGCATTTAAAATTATACTGATTATAATCAGTGCAGTACCTAAATAAAATTTAGGAGCCATTTTTTCGCTATCTCCTAAAATGACAATTGCCAACAGAATACCATAAACAGGTTCTAAGTTAATTGTCAGCATCATTGTAAACGGACTCATACTTAATAAAAGTTTGTTTGAAGCCACCATTGTATAGGCTGTACAAACAGATGCCAAAATGAAAATATAAAAAGTGTCTGTAAATGACAGCTTAAAGAAAGAAGCCTCAAAAATATTTCCGTTAACAAACAGTACGATACTTATAAAAATAAATCCTGCCAAAACTTCATAAAACGTCATTGGGGTGGCTTTATATTTTTTGATTAGCTTTGAGTTCAAAACGGCAAATAAAGCCGCTAAAAAAGAGGCAATCAATCCGAAAATAAGTCCCAAACTATACCCTTTTTCGACCCTAAAAATAACCAACAAACCGAGCATCGCTACGAGAGCAAATAATACTTCATACCACACTATTTTCTTTTTGTAGAAGAGTGGTTCTAAAAATGTTGTAAAGAGGGCTCCGGTTGACATAGCCGCCAAAGTAATTGACACATTAGATATCTTAATGGCATAAAAAAAACAAATCCAATGGATGGCAATAACAAGTCCGACAATTGAGAATTGAAATACGGCTGTGCGGCTTTGCTTAAGAGTTCTTTTTGTAAATATGGCAAAAAATAGTAAAACCACTGTTGCCATTCCCATTCTGTACCAAACCAAAGGTATGGCGTCAATGCTTATAAGAGCGCCTAAAACAGCCGTAAATCCCCATATAAAAACTATAAAATGAAGATGTAGCTGGTTTTTTATTTTAGCGTTTGGCATTTCTATACATAATTACAGAGAGAATCCCAAAAAGTACATTCGGTATCCAAATCATTACAAAAGCATTAGCCGTTGCCACAGCGCCCAGCACAGCGGCAACTTTCATAAAAAACACATAGATAAACATTAATGATATTCCTATGGCCAAGTTAATACCCATACCACCTCTGCGTTTTTTTGAGCCCAATACAACAGCAATTAGTGTGAGAATAAATGTTGAAACCGGTAAACTTGTACGGCTGTATAATTGAACATAATAATTGTTTAAATTTTTTACCCCTCTGGCTTTAGCAGTCTTGATAAAATCGATTAAATCGGGGGTTTTTATACGACGTGCCAAATTCTTAACCGTCTCAAAATCGTGTGGCACAAAATTAAAAACCGTATCTAATTTACGCCCTGTTTCTATCAAATCTCTATCTTTTAAAACCGTTCTTTTTTTATAATTATTTAATTCAAAGACACTGTCTCTTTTAAGGTAACGTACGTTAGATGCTGAAATTTTGAATTTTAATTTGTTGTTTTCATAATGTTCATAAGTAAAATTATATCCTATATCGCGTTGTAAATTATACGATTTTACATACACATAATTACCTTTACTCAGCTGTAAAATACCATTATTTACATAAATCTTAGGGTTTTTATTTTTCTTGAGAAATTGTAAACTAAAATCGTCTAATTCCTTATTGGCTTTGGGCACAATAAAATGGGTCATAAAAAGAGCAAATACTGATATTATTGTGGCCCCAATAAAATATGGTCTCAAAAATCTTTTAAAAGAAATACCCGAACTGTTTATGGCAATTATTTCTGTATTATTAGCCAGTTTTGAGGTAAATAAAATGACCGAAATAAACAGAGCCAAAGGCATAAAAGTATTGGCGTAATTAATAACAAAGTTTACATAGTAATCTGTTATAATTTGTTTTGCTGTGAGATCCGGTTTGGCTAAAAACTTTCCTATTTTATCGGCTATATCAATAACAATGGCTATTGGCGTTAGTATTAATAACGTAAATAGAAAAGTTCTGAAATAATGTGTTAATATGTATTTATCAAGTTTCTTCAAAGCCTACAAGCGCTTATCCATTTGTTTTACCATCTTGTTTTTCCAAGTGTTAAAATCTCCTGCTAAGATATGCTTTCTTGCTTCACCAACCAACCACAAATAAAAACCCAAATTATGAATTGAGGCAATTTGTTTTCCAAGACTTTCTTTGGCCGCAAATAAATGACGTAAATAGGCCTTAGAATACAAAGTATCTACAGATGTTATACCCATTTCATCAAGGGGGGAAAAATCGTCCTCCCATTTTTTATTTTTAAGATTAATAGTGCCATGTGCCGTAAATAACATTCCGTTGCGGGCATTTCGGGTTGGCATTACACAATCGAACATATCAATTCCCAAAGCGATATTTTCTAAAATATTTATCGGTGTACCAACTCCCATCAGATAGCGGGGTTTATCTTGGGGAAGAATATCACAAACCAAGTTGGTCATTTCGTACATATCTTCGGCCGGCTCACCAACAGATAAACCGCCAATGGCATTACCTTCTGCCCCAATATTGGCAATATACTCAGCCGATTGTATGCGTAAATCTTTATATGTACTTCCCTGTACAATTGGAAAAAAAGCTTGTTTATATCCGTATTTTTCGGGGACTTTCTTTAGGTGATTCAGACAGCGATCTAACCAACGGTGCGTCATTTTCATTGAATTTTTGGCATAGTTGTAGTCACAAGGATACGGTGTACACTCATCAAAAGCCATGATAATATCGGCACCTATATTGCGCTGAATTTCCATCACTTTTTCAGGAGAAAAAACATGGTAAGAGCCATCTATATGTGATTTAAACTTAACGCCTTCCTCTTTAATTTTTCGATTAGCCGATAAGCTATAAACCTGATAGCCACCACTATCTGTCAAGATACTCCTATCCCAGTTCATAAATTTATGTAAGCCGCCGGCCTGTTCTAAAATAGGTGTCTTGGGACGTAAATACAAGTGATAGGTATTGCCTAAAATTATTTGTGCTTTAATATCATCCTTAAGTTCGGGTTGGTGGACGCCTTTGACCGAGGCAACCGTTCCAACAGGCATAAAGATAGGTGTTTGTATGCTCCCATGCTCTGTAGTAATTTGGCCGGCTCTCGCTTTGCTTTGGCTATCGGTCGCTTTTAATTCAAATTGCATTAAAACGCTGTTTAAAATTATATGTTATTTGTAAAGATAACCAAACCTTAAACATTGAATCTAAAGTTCATAATATCGCCGTCTTGTACTATGTATTCTTTTCCTTCTATAGCCAACTTGCCGGCTTCACGGACTTTCAATTCAGATCCTAAAGCCACAAAATCACTGTACTTCATCACTTCAGCACGAATAAAGCCCCGTTCAAAATCGGTATGGATAACGCCAGCGGCTTGTGGAGCTGTATCCCCAATATTAATAGTCCATGCACGGACTTCTTTAACTCCAGCCGTAAAATAGGTTTGCAGATTCAATAATTTATATGCCGCGCGGATTAATTTAGAAGCACCGGCCTCATCTAATCCCATATCTTCAAGAAACATAACCCGTTCTTCATATGTTTCTAATTCGGTTATATCGGCTTCAGTCGCTACAGCTAAAATAATTATTTCAGCTCTTTCATCTTTAATAGCTTCTTTTACTTGATTTACATAATGATTACCTTCTTTGGCTGAGGCTTCATCTACATTACACACATATAACACAGGTTTGTCTGTTAATAATTGTAAGGGTTTTATATAAGCCTCTCTCTCTTTCTTGTCAATAGGAATGGCGCGCACAGATTGGGCGCTTTCCAGACCTGTTTTAACTATTTCGAGAGTAGCCAACTCTTTCTGTGCATTTTTATCGCCCGTTCTCGCCGCTTTTTTAACACGTTCAAGTCTTTTTTCGAGACTTTCTAAATCTTTCAATTGCAATTCAAAATCTATAGTTTCTTTATCCCTTACCGGGTCTATAGTGGTGTCAACATGAACAATATTATCGTTATCAAAACAACGTAAGACATGGATAATGGCATCTGTCTCACGTATATTAGCTAAAAACTTATTCCCCAACCCTTCACCTTTACTTGCGCCCTTAACTAAACCGGCAATATCCACAATTTCTACGGTAGCCGGTATCACACGTTCGGGATTTACAATAGCTTCTAACTTTTGAAGGCGTGAATCGGGTACATTTACCACGCCAATATTGGGTTCAATAGTACAAAATGGAAAATTAGCACTTTGCGCTTTAGCATTTGATAAACAATTAAATAAAGTTGATTTCCCTACATTTGGTAGCCCTACAATACCTGCTTTCATGTATTTTATTTTTTGAGGTGCAAATATACTGTATCGTTTTATATTAAATTGTAAATTTATCAAGGAAATATTATTAACAATGAATCAGAAAAAAAGAATTGTTATCCTTACAGGCGCCGGTATAAGTGTCGCATCGGGTATTAAAACTTTTAGAGATGCCGGCGGACTATGGGAAGGGCATAATATTGAGGATGTTGCTACACCTCAAGCTTGGCATAAAAATCCCAAATTGGTTTTAGAATTTTACAACCAACGACGTAGGCAATTACTAAAAACACAGCCTAACAAAGCCCATCATTTTCTCAAAGCACTCGAAGAAAAATATGAGGTCCACATCATTACTCAAAATGTTGATGACCTTCACGAACGTGCCGGAAGTACTTACGTACTCCATTTACATGGTGAATTGAGAAAAGCAAGAAGTGAACGCTATGAAAATCTGATTTATAAATGGGACGAGGATTTACTTTTAGGCGATTTATGTGAACAAAACACACAATTAAGACCTCATATTGTATGGTTTGGAGAAGCTGTCCCTAATTTATCTGTTGCAGAAAACATTACACAAAATTCCGATATTCTCATAATTATAGGAACTTCTATGCAAGTATATCCAGCGGCCAATTTAATTTACGCTGTTAATAATAATACACCTATTTATTTTATAGATCCAAAACCTAATATAACTCAAAATCACTTTGAAAATTTAACCGTTATAGCAGAATCTGCCACCGTTGGTATGGAAAAATTATACAACTTATTGGTTAGAAATTAATTTCATTCGCAATAAATCGATTAAAAATTACCTTTTATACTTACGGCCTGTGTCAAAGGCTTCCTTTTAAAATAAAAAAAGCACTTTGATAATTCGAAGTGCTTTTTATTTGAATTTTTTAAATATTTTTAATTTAACTTATAACTAAAGCCAAACATTACTAAATCGGTTGTCATATCGTAGGCCACGCTACTACCGGGAATGGCACCATATGGGTTACTAGCACTAACCAAACTGGGGTCTAACATTGAGCCCGTTGTTTTACCGCCACTTGATCCGTGATGGTACACGCCGTTTATGGTTAGGGTATCGCTTACTTCATAACCAAATCCGAATTGGAAAGCATTTTTAATTACGGCTGTAGCCTCAACAGAAAACATAACCAAGTCTTTTTGAATTGGGTTACTGCTGTAAGTGTAACCAAAGCGCAAAGGCATTTTATCAATCATTTTAAGTTGTAGTCCAACAGATACTATATCCATATTTTGCCAACCAAATCCGGCAACAGAGGCTGTGGGCGTCCATCCTTTTTCTGCAAATCCATTTGCACTTTCATAATTGACAGATCTATAATCTAAGGCAAAATCGTATTTATCGGTAGAATAGCCCATACCTATAGAAAATATTGCAGGGTAATTCATTTGGAATTTGGTATTGGGTGCTACCGAACCGTCTAAATATTTACCACTAAAATCAAAATCGCTAAATGATTGTTCAGTTTTGTATGACATTCCTAACTTAAATCCGGAACCGGAATTGTAGAAAATACCTAATTGTCCGCCAAACCCTACAGCTGTAGCCGCATCTGATTCAGGATATCCCAAAGTGGGACTTGGTGACGCCAATGGATTAGGGTCAACTTCTAAAAGCGCAAAATTAAGTGTTGGTTCAAATCCAATTGAAAATTTATCAGATAATTCATAAGCGTATGTAAAGCCGGCCTGCATTAACATATAATTTGATCTTAATCTGCCAAAACCTCTTGCTTGTTGTGGATAATTTATAGGATTAGAAGGCGCCGTAGGATTAAAAGAAGGGCTTAACGGATTGTTGGCTTCTTCAGGAAAAGTTACACCAAATCCACTTATGCCAAATAATGATAAGCCAAAAGTGTGCTTACTGTCTTCTTTACCCCAAACCATCGCAAAAGCGGGCATTGGTGAAATGCCTCTGGCATCTTTAGTAACGCCGGATACAGCAGGGGCTCCGGGACCTAGCATCCCGGCGGGTAATGACGAATAAAGATTTGGAGATGAGAAGAAAACACCTAAATCAAAATTTAATATATCTTCATCAAATACCGATATTGAGGCAGGATTCCATTGCAAGGCGCCACTGATATCAAGAGGTTGCGCAGTAGAGGCACCGCCCATTGACATATTTACAGAGCCCACACCTTGCATAATATGTCCTGCTTGTGAAAAAGCAAAACCAGTAAACAAGGATAAAACAAAAATTGAAAGTCTTTTTTTCATAGTAGATTGATTTTTAATTGAGTATAATTTCATAATTTTAAGTTTGAATCAAATTTATATAAACCTTTGATTTTGATTTATGACAACAATCACATAAGGAACTGACTTTTGTCATAGAAAGCTCTTTTTTAAAATAATATGCTTTATGTTTGTTACTGTATAATATATTTATATCTATGTATTTTTATTGTGTTGTGGCTACTGATTTTTTTCTTATATTTGTATTTAGTATTTTGTTTTATTTTTTTTTTTTTT
>CAZMBM010000005.1:0-4305 GCA_964564475.1 uncultured Flavobacteriaceae bacterium
GCGGTAGCTCTTGGACAGTAACTCAAGATATGAACGGAGGTACAACCAGTACGGGGAGTTCAATTACAGCTACAATAAAAGATTTAGAATACAGTACGTCATCAAATACAGTATATGCCGCAGGCACAGATGCGGGTACAAATCATCCTATTGCTTATTACAAAGCTTTATCGGGAACGGCATTATGGACACCTTACACAACTTCCGGGTTTCCAAGTGTGGTTGGTAAAATAGGTCGTGCCGTTACTTATGGTGTTGATACACTTTATGTGGCTGTTGATAATGAAGTGTATTATTTCCCGACAAGTGGTTCGACTTGGACAAAAGGTTATACTTACCCTAACGGTACAAAAATTAATTTTTTATTTTTTGACGATTTATTAGTAGGTACAGGAACAGGCTTGTACGCACAAGCGGGGCCAAATACAGCGGTAGCCGGCGTAGATGATTATTACAAAAATGCCAATGGTACTTTAAGTATATATCCAAACCCTGTTCGTTCAGGTGAAACATTAAATGTTGAATATACCCTAAATGTTAGTGGTGAAACACATATTGCTGTTTATGATATTCAGGGACGTATGATTTCTTCTTTACAGAAGAGAAACCAAAATTCCGGAACCTATAAATATTCAATAGGCTCCACACAGTTTAAATCGGGTATTTATTTTGTGACGGTTAAATTAAATAATGCCATTATTTTATCTAAAAAAATATTGGTAGAATAATTAGTTAATAGTTAGATTTTAAGACAGGCGATACATTTTGTGTCGCTTGTTTTTTTTGACTACTCACTAATTTTTAAAGTCTCAAAATCAGCGGTATAAATAGCTTTTATATAAGGTTTGTGTTTGTTGTATATTTTTTGATGATAAGGGTGTTTTAAATAGTTATCTAAACCTTTCTTATTCTCAAAAGTCAGAACCACACTGTAATTAAAATTGGAAAAAGTATTGCGTTCATTGGGTTTAATTTTACCGATTGCCACATCAATTACATCGGGAATATTTTTAAATCCTAACACCTCATTTACAACATCTTTTTGAGGTGTATTATCGGCATATTCAAGTAACAAAACATGGTAATAACCAGCTTTTGTATTTTTAACACAAGAACTAAAAAGGACGATTAAAAATCCTACAATTATAATTTTAAACAATTTCATAATTCAAAAATTAAAAAGAAGTTAAATAAAAAATACTAAAGCCTAATAAAAATAAAATGCCTGCCCAACTCAACACCTTTAATCCGATTGACGGATGCCATTCTGCGGGAGTGTGCTTACTGGTAATAATTAAATAGTTGGCTATGGCATAAAACGGGGCGGTTAAAAACGAAATAATAGTAGCAATTTTGACCATCAGCACCATACTTGTAATAAAAAATCCTAATATAACAAGTGTTCCGGCACCTAACAAAATAAGCCAAATTAGGTAACTGTCTTTTTTGTTATTTTTAAAAAGCAAATCGGTTGATTTTGCCATAGCCCGCGGCGAAGCGTCTAAAGTGGTTATTGTGGTGCTAAACATGGTTGTAAAGGCGGCAATAGCAATAATCAGGTAAGTGCCTTGGCCTAAATTCTTTGTGTATAAATTGATGAGTTGCGATGAAAAAGTACCGGCACTGTTACTAAAAGTTTCTCCTGAATGAAACATCACCAAAGCACCTAAAGAAATAAAGCAAATACCTAAAACTATTGTTCCCAGATAGCCTATATTAAAATCGAATATAGCTTTTTTAGGACTTAATTTTTCACCGTCTGTTTTGTTTTTTTCTAAAGTCCACAATGAGTGCCACGCCGAAATATCAAGTGGTGCCGGCATCCATCCCATAAAGGCAATTAAAAAAGCAATCCCTAATTTACCGCCGGGAAAAACAGGTGTGAAGTCTATAGTATTTGCATTGTGATTTAGGGCAATACCTACGGCAATTAGTGAACTTACCGACAGTACCAAGATAATTATTTTCATCAAATTATCGAGCAGTTTGTACTTACCTATAAGTAAAATAAGGACACTAACAAGCGTAATGATACCACTCCAAACAAGCGTACTACTTGTCAAACCAAATAATTTTATAGCCAATCCTGCAGTGACAATGGTAACAGCTGCCTGAATACTAAACATAGTGGCAAAAGTAAGGACATAATAAAACCATAAAAAACCTTTGCCCAAACGCTTGTAACCGTCAATAAGACTTTCGCCTGTAGCAGCAGCATAACGTGGGCCGTATTGAAAAAAGGGGTATTTAAATAAATGAGCCAAAAGTAAGGCCCACAATAAACCAAAACCATAATCGGCACCGGCACGGGTAGATTGTACCAAATGTGAAACCCCAATGGCGGCTCCGGCAAATAAAAGCCCGGGACCGAGCGATTTTACCGTTTTAAAAAGTTTATTCATAAAAATTAACTGTTGTTTATAATTTCTGCCAACAATTTTTTAGCACGTAAGAGTTTTATTTTTACGTTATTAACCGGTTCATTTATTTCTTTGGAAATTTCTTTGTAACTCAACTCCATAAAGTATCGCAGGTGTATTACTTCTTTATAATGAGGTTTGAGCTGTCTTATATAGCCTAAAAGTTGGGCTAAATTTTGTTTTTGAATAAGTTTATCAGCAGGAGAAGGCTCTTCGTCGTAAACATTAGCCACCTCTTTTTGGTGTTTGTAAATAGAGATTAAATCGGGCTTCTGCTTTCTAAAATGGTCAATAGTTATATTTCTGGAAATAGAAAAAAGCCATGTTTTAAAATTATATTGGGAGTCGTAGGTGTCAATTTTATCAAAGGCTTTGGCAAAGGTTTTTATGGTAATATCTTCGGCTTCTTCTTCGTCATTGGTTTTAGACATTTGAAAGTTGTAGATGTCTTTCCAAAAAGTATTTAACAAGGTGTTATAAGCGCTTTGCTTGCCTTTTTTGGCTTGTGAAATAAGTCCTAATAGTGTTGTGTCTTCTACCAATGTGTAGGTTTTGAAAAAAGATTGCCTATAAATATACGTAATTGAATTAAAAGTAAGCTAATTTCATAAAAAGCAGCGAAAAAAACAAGGTCTTTTTCAGATAGTTTTTTGGCACAGAAAGCCATAATTAAATAAAATACTAAAAATCGTAAACCGATTAATGGAAGTACTATCAAGGGTTTTACAGCTAAAGCCGATAAAATAATTGCCAATATCCAAAATAAAAATTGTGAAATATAAAATAAGCCCAACAAAAATTTATGACTTTTTTTGTAGTGCGATGCCGTCGAAATATGACGCCTTTTTTGAGATAACCATTCTTTAAATGTTTTTTTAGGAACCGACGTCGTAAACGAGTCAACAGCGTAACAAATGGTTGTGTTTTTTTTATTGGCGACTTCGTTTACAAATAAATCATCGTCACCTGAGCGGATGTTCATGTGATTTATAAAGCCGTTTACACTAAAAAAAGCCGATTTAGTATAAGCTAAATTTCGTCCCACACCCATATAAGGTATTCCTAATTTGGCATACGAAAAATACTGTAAAGCTGTTAAAAGTGTCTCGTATCGAATGAGTTTGTTTAAAAAGGTTTTATCTTTTTTATAAGCACCGTAACCCAGTACAACCTGTTTTTGATTGTTAAAATGTTGTGACATCTCTGTAATCCAATTTTTAGAATTGGGTGTGCAATCGGCATCGGTAAAAAGCAAATATTCGTGTGTAGCCGCTTTTATGCCCAAGGTTAAAGCGTATTTTTTACTTCCCCAGAATTGCTCATTTTCTTTAACAGCTACAATTTTAATACGTGTATCTTCTAAAGAAAATTGTTTTATAATGTCTAGAGTGTTGTCGGTAGAGCGGTCGTCTATTAAAACAAGTTCAAAATCGTCGTGATGTTGCTTTAATAAAAGAGGGACGAGTTTTTGAAGGTTTTCGGCTTCATTTTTAGCACAGACAATTACAGATACAGGTATTTTATTTGGCGGTTCTTTTTTAGGTTTAGACCATGAAAATAGACTAAACACACCTAAATAATAAAAACCTTGGATAAGTAAAACTGTATAAAAAATAAACAATAATATGTTATACAGAAGTGCTATGATTTAATTGTTTTCACAGTTTTCCGGCATCTTACCACAAAAGCCGCAAGGTTCATCGGTTTTATTTAAATGAGGATTTTGACTGGCACAAGTACCCGAAAATTTACCTTCTTTTTTGACTAAAATTTTGAGGGCTATTCCGGCAAAACCAAGTGCTAATAATCCGATAGTTAAAAAAAGAATTTTCATCTTAAAGAAATTTAAAAAATACACTTTGATTTAAAGTACAAAGGTACAAAT
>CAZMBM010000005.1:4405-46387 GCA_964564475.1 uncultured Flavobacteriaceae bacterium
TTTAAAGTACAAAGGTACAAATAAAAGCCCAACCTTTACTTGTGTTGGGCTTTTAAAATTAGGCTTCTTTATTCTTTTTAATTAACTCATTTTGGACATTGGCGGGGACGGGTTCAAACTTTAAAAATTTAGTACTGAATGAAGCGCGTCCTTGTGTTAAGGATCTCAATGTGGTAGAATATTTATACATTTCGGCCAAGGGTGTTTTGGCGGTAATTTGTTGGTATTTACCAACACTGTCCATGCCTAAAATAATAGAGCGACGCGATTGTAAATCGGTCATAACATTGCCCATTAATTCTTCGGGAACCTTAACAATAAGCTCATTTATGGGCTCCATTAATTTAGGATTGGCATTTAAGAAAGCCGCCTTAAAAGCATGAGCACCGGCAATTTTAAACGAGATATCATTAGAATCTACAGAATGCATTTTACCATCGAAAACGATAACGCGAATATCTCTGGCGTATGAACCGGTAAGGGGGCCTTCTTCCATAACTTCTAATACCCCTTTCATTATAGAAGGCAGGTAGCGCGCATCGATAACGCCGCCCACAATACAATTGTAAAAGACGAGTTTGCCACCCCAAGGTAAATCGACTATTTCAGGAGCTTTTCTTATATTAAAACCTTCGGGCTCGGGCATCCCTTCGTGCCAAGGCTCTATTTTAAGGTGTACTTCACCAAACTGACCGGCACCGCCCGATTGTTTTTTGTGTTTATAACTGGCTGTTGCCGAGCGCTGTATGGTTTCTCTATACGCTATACGCGGTTGTTCGAAAGTGGCTGTAATGCCGTAGTTTTTCTTTAATATCCAATCGACTATGGCCAAATGCAACTCACCCTGACACGATAAAATTTGTTGTTTGAGTTCTGTTGAATATTTAATGACAACAGTAGGGTCTTGACTTTGAATTTTCTTTAAGACCTCGTTTAACTTTTCGTCTTCATTTTTATTTTTAGCCGAAAAAGTTTTATGGATTCTGGGCGCAGGATAATTTATAGGTCTTATGGTTGTTTTATGACCTTTTTGATAAAGGGTGTCATTCGTTTCGGTATATTTTAATTTAAGTGTGGCACCAATATCACCTGCTTTAAGAGACGCTACGGCTTCTCTTTTTTTACCATCCATAATAAAGAGTTGGTTGAGAACCTCTAATTCTTCATTTCTAGAATTTTCTAATTTGTCGTTTTGATTTACAGTGCCCGACATAACTTTAAAAAAGGTAATACGTCCTAAATTGGGTTCGTGAACTGTTTTAAAAATAAACAGTGTTGTAGGGTCTTTGGGGTTGTAAGATATTTCATTACCCTCTAGGCTCAGTTGCGGTTTTAAATCGGCGGCGGCCGGCACAACATTATCAATAAAGCCCATAAGACGGCCACTACCCATATCGTTTAAAGCCGATACGCAAAAAACAGGAAACAACTCTTGGTTGAGCATACCTATTTTTATACCTTTTCGCATTTCATCTTCGTTAAGAGTCCCTTTGTCAAAATAGAGTTCCATTAAATCTTCATCATTTTCGGCAGCTTTTTCAACCAATTCGTTATTTAAAGCATTGGCTATCTCTTTTTGGTCTTCGGGAATTTCTAATTTTTCGGGTTTACCCCCTTCGGGTTTAAATTTGTACATTTTCATTTTGAGTACATCAATAATGCACTGTGCACCATCTACTACTAAGGGGTATTGTATTTTTGTGGCATTATTGCCAACAAGGTCTTTTATACTCTGAAAACTTTCGTCGAAATTGGCTTTCGGATGGTCAATTTGATTGATTACAAACAGGGTAGGTTTGTTAAAACGGTCAATAAAATTCCATATAATTTCTGTGCCTACTTCTACACCATATTGGGCATTTATAAGCATAGCGGCACTGTCTGCAACACGCATAGTCGAATTTACCTCACCTATAAAATCATCTAAACCGGGTGTGTCTATGATGTTTATTTTATAATTACGCCATTCGGTATGTAATGGCGTAGCATAAATGGATGTTTGACGTTCTTGTTCTATTTCTTGATAATCAGACACGGTATTTTTTTCCTCTATTGTACCGCGTCTATTCAGGAGACCGGCTTCAAAGAGCATAGTCTCTGCTAAAGTTGTTTTGCCGCTATCATGGGCACCTACAAAAGCAATATTTTTAATGTATTTGTCGTCATATATCTTCATAAGAATAAATTTGAAGTTTAAAAACCTTAAAGTTACAAAATTTATAAATTATTTTTATGATAATTGTTAGGAATGTAAATTTTGTAAAAAACCAAACATTTTTATTTCAATGCGATAACTTTTATCTCCACACGTTGGTTTTGGAGGCGGGCTTCGGCGGTAAGTGAGGTGTTAATGGGGCGTCTTTTGCCATAACCTTTGTAGGTGATACGGTCTTTAGAAACACCTTTATCAAACAGATAATAGGCCACATTTTTAGCCCTATTTGTAGAAAGGGTATCACTGTAATCATCAGGCGGTAATGTGTTTGTATGGCCGCCAATTTCTATTTTTAGATTGGGATTTTCTTTTAAAAATTTATACAAGCGCAATAAAGTCCTTTTGGCCGATTTTGTCAAGGCATAAGAATCGGGGGCAAAGTATAAATTGGGTAGGCGAAACCGCTGACCAACTTTAAGGTGCTTTGTTTTAATTTTTTTAGAGTCAAAATCGGCACTTTTGGCCACCTTAACAATGTCTTTTTGGCTTTGCGTTTTGGCTTTGGCAGTGTTGGTTGTAGGGCTTACCCTTTTACTCACCTGAAGTTTATTGAGTGGTCTTTCGTAATAATCGGGAGCGGTGTAGGTGATGTTGGTCTTAATATTTTTGAGTTCGGCTTTTTGAAGTACAAATTTTCCTTTGGCACAATCTATAGAAAAATCGGGATTTAAAATTTGAAGTTTGTTTATGTTTTTGTAAAATTCTTTGGCTTTATCTCTTTTTAATACAAAGGTCAAGTCTTTAATATTAGGCGTATTTAAGGTTACAATAGAATTATCGGCGTCATAATTAAAATCGGCATAATTCAATACGGCTTTTTTATGGGCTATATTTTGTATGGCTTTGTATTTAAAGTCTCGGGTTGCCTGTTTTAAAGAGTCTTTTATACGTTTTTTGTATTCGGCCGTCGTTTCAAACATGCCTTTAGCGGTCCATTTTTTTAGATGTTTGTTAAAATACGAACTAATGTCTTTACAGGGGCTAGACATGTCAATGGAATTCAGTGCCGCAACAGCATCAATATCGGCACCAAAGCGTTTATTGGGTTTGTAATTGGTCATTAAATCGGTTAAACGAACATAATAAAACTTATCGAATACTTGAACAAAGGGGGCTATGTCTAGAGCCGCAGAATGTTCGTTGACAATACCAACATTTATCCAATCTGTACCATTTTTAGAAATTTCTACTTGTGTGGGTTCAAAGCTACCGCCCACTTCAAAAATATATAAATCGGGCCCTTTTAAATCGATTAGTGCATTATCTGTAAACTTAACGGTTAAACTGGCTCCGTAGCCCAATGAATACATATTAGAATCGGGAGGCCCCACAATGTATTCTTCTTTTGTAAAGAATTTAGAAGCCGGCGGGTCACCTTTCATAGCGTCGACTAAAGTATCGGCAAAAGCTATTTTACCAAGAGGCACCATAACTTTATGTTCGCGCCAGTCGTAGTAATATTTTTTTTGTGCGTTTATATAACTATTTGAAATAAAATAGATTAAACAAAAAAAAATAATTTTTAAAACCTTTTTAGAGTGACCGATTTTCAAAGTATAATAATTAAATGCGATTGTAAAAGTAAAAAAATTAATTAGCTTATGATATTAACTTCGGTATCTAAGTCAATATTAAACTTTTTTTTGACGCTTTGTTTAATCAATTCTGCCAAATTTAAAATATCTTGACCGTTGGCATTACCGTAGTTTACAAGCACTAAAGCCTGTTTTTTATGTACGCCGGCATCGCCAAAGCGTTTTCCTTTAAACCCGCATTGTTCTATAAGCCATCCTGCGGGGATTTTAAAAGAGTTCTCTGTAATTTTATAAAAGGGCATTTTAGGAAAGGCTTTTTGGAGTGTCCTAAAATGCGATAAATCAACTACCGGATTTTTAAAAAAACTGCCACTGTTGCCAATTTTTTTAGGGTCGGGTAACTTCGACGCACGTATTTTTATAACAGCCTTGCTAACATCCTCAATTGTAAGGGGAGAAGTACCTTTCAATTCAGATTTTAACCCGTTGTATTGCACATGCAAATTATGGTTTTGGGTCGATAATTTAAAAGTAACTCGGGTGATTATGTATTGCCCTTTTAAAGCCGATTTAAAGACAGAGTTCCTGTACGAAAACTCACAATCGGCATTTGAAAAATAAACTAATTTTTGTGTTTTAATTTCAAGAGCTTCAACTTGGGTAATGGTATCTTTAACTTCAACACCGTAAGCCCCAATATTTTGTATGGGGCAAGCGCCAACCGTTCCCGGAATTAATGATAAATTCTCTAGGCCGCCGTAATTTTTTGACAAACACCATAAAACAAAATCATGCCAATTTTCGCCGGCGTTGGCTGTAATAAAAATAGCAGGTTCATTGGCGATGGATTTTTCTTCAATACCTTTTATGTTGAGTTTTACAACAAGATTTTCGATATGTTTTGTAAGTAACATATTGCTGCCACCACCTAAGATAAAACAATTAGGGTAGCCTTGTAAAATATCTTTTAAATCGTTTACAGAAGTAACTTCCACAAAATTTTTAGCAAGGACATCTATGCCAAAAGTGTTATAAGGTTTAAGCGATATGTCTTTTAATATTCTCAAATAGTTTTATATTTTTTTAAACCTGCTTTTAATATGGCTACGGCATTTATAAGATTTTCTTTTTTGAGTACATAGGCAATGCGCACCTGATTTTTACCGGCGCCTTTTGTCGAATAAAAACCACTGGCAGGCGCCACCATTACTGTTTCGTTATTTAAATTAAAACTTTCTAACAACCATTGGGCAAAATCATCGGCATCGTTTACGGGGAGTTGTACCACACAATAAAAAGCACCTTTTGGGGTGCTTACTTTAACACCTTCAATGCTTTGTAATTGTTCAATTAATGTATTTCTTCGTGTGACGTATTCTTCAATAACAGCATCAAAGTAGTCTTGTGTTGTTTCTAAGGCGGCCTCGCTGGCAATTTGCGCATAGGTTGGCGGACTCAAACGCGCTTGAGCAAATTTGAGAGCTGTCTGAACTAATTCTTTATTTTTTGAAACAATACAACCAATACGCGCGCCACACATACTGTAGCGTTTAGAAACAGAATCAATCATAATGGCGTGTTGCTCTAAGCCTTTTTCACTCATAACCGAATGGTGTTGCAAACCATCGTAAACAAATTCGCGATACACCTCATCGGCAATGAGAAAAATGTCGTGTTTTAATACGAGGTTTTTTAATTTTACTATCTCTTCTTTAGTGTACAAATAACCTGTTGGGTTACCCGGATTACAAATTAAAATAGCTTTTGTTCTAGGCGTAATAAGTTTTTCAAAATCTTCTATAGGAGGTAGGGCAAACCCATTGTCAATAGTAGAAACAACAGGAACAACCTTAACGCCACTTGCCGTTGAAAAACCGTTATAATTGGCATAAAAAGGTTCGGGAATAATAATTTCATCCTCCGGATCTGCAATACTGCCAATGGTAAACAAAAGCGCTTCAGAGCCCCCGGTTGTGACAATTATATCAGAGGCATCAACAAGAATATTTTGTTTTTTGTAGTAGTTGGCAATTTTTTTACGATAGGTTTTAGACCCTTCAGAGCGGCTATAAGCCAAAACCTCAATGCTGTTGTTTTTAACGGCATCTAAAGCTACTTGAGGTGTTTTAATATCCGGTTGACCTATATTTAAGTGATAAACATTAATACCTTTTTTTATGGCATTCTCGGCATAAGGGACTAATTTTCTTATAGGAGATTCGGGCATAAGCTGCCCTTTATTAGATATTTTCGGCATGACTATTTAGAGCTTAATGATATATGCAAAATTGCGAAATAAATTCCTAAAAAACTGTGCTGTTACAAAGTATTTGTTACGTTAAAATTATACAAATATTTTTGTTTAATTGTAACAAACATTATATTTGAGTGTTTTAGGTATAAAAGACTAAAAAAATAAATATTAAAAATTTGACATTAAAATATATTCTTGTATTGCTCTCACTGATGTTGGGTCAATTGGGTTTGGCACAGGATGGTTTTTATGTAAAAAATAATGCCAATAGGTATGTTATGTCTTTTAAAATGGTTAATAATCTTATGGTTATTCCTGTTTATGTCAATGGTAAAAAATTGTCTTTTTTGCTAGACACAGGTGTTTCTAATACGGTTATTTTAAATGTAAGAATAAAGGACTCACTAAAATTACGCAATACTAAAAAAATTAGAATTCAAGGACTGGGCGTTGATAATTACGTTGATGCCCTAAAATCGACCAGTAACTACGTTCAAGTGGGGAATTCAATATTAAACAGAAATCATAAAATCTATTTAATTTTAGGTAAAGGTTTTAACTTGTCAAACAGAATGGGCGAAGAAATTAATGGCATTATTGGGGGCGACTTATTCAAAGATTTTATAGTGAAAATAAATTATTCGTCTAAACGAATAACATTTTATAACCCTAAAAAATATAAATACAGATCCTGTAGAAAATGTCAAACATTACCATTATCCTTTTTATTTGACAAACCTTATTTAACAGCCAATACTGTATTTAATGATTCTACCCAAGTTAATACTAACTTATTGATTGATAGTGGAGGAAGCGATGCTTTGTGGCTTTTTGAGAATAAACAGAAGAACATTAACATTCCTGAAAAATATTTTAGAGATTATTTAGGACAAGGATTAAACGGTAATATATACGGTAAAAGGAGTAGAATTTCTAGTCTGAATATAGGCCGATTTCAACTTAAAAACATGACAGTGTCCTTTCCTGACACCTCATCATTATCGAGAACTATGCGTCACAAAAACAGACATGGGAGCATCGGCGCCGCTACATTAAAACGCTTCCATTTAATTATAGATTATCCGCATAATAAGATAACATTTAAAAAAAATACCCGCTTTTTTTATGAGGCCTTTAACTACAATATGAGTGGTATTGAATTGGCCTATAATGGGCAAATGATAGTGAAAGAACAAAAGGTTAAAAACCTGGCAGAGGCTTCCAATAATTTTGTGTCGAAAACTGCAAAAGGTGTCACTTTTGAATTTGAGTACGACTATGTTTTAAGTCTTAAGCCTTCTGTGCAAGTTACAGATGTAAGAAAAGATTCTCCTGCCGACATCGCCGGTGTTAAAGTAGGCGATTTTATTTTAGAATTAAACGGAAAGCCTGTTTACACTTACAGTCTTCAAGAACTAATGCATAAATTTTATGAAAAGGAGGGTAACAGAATAGAATTATTATTAGATAGGGGCGGCACTAGATTTCTTATTCAATTTAAACTTAAAAAAATTCTTTAAGCCTTTTTTTTCACCACCACACCCTTTATGTGCACTTCTACAATTGACGGCTTGGCATTCGAAACTATTCTGATATTTTTTTGAAAAGCACCCAGTCTTTTGGTGTCATAGTGTACTTTAATTTCGCCTTTTTCACCGGGCATAATGGGTTTTAAGGGTTTTTCGGGTACAGTACACCCACAACTTGAAGTCACGTCGTTTATAATTAAAGGAGCGTCGCCAACGTTGGTGAATTTAAAAATTCTGTTACCGTCACTACCCTGTGTCACTTTTCCGTAATCTATAGTACTTTGTTCAAATTTAAAAACAGGAGTGTTTTGTGCGTTAATTTTAGCAAACCCTGTCAAAACAACAACCAATAATATAAGTCTGATATTTTTCATAGTGTAAAAATAGCATGAAACTTTAAATAAACAAAGTACAAATAAAGGATTACGGTTTTTATCTTAACAACTATATAATTACATTTGCAGGGATTTTTTAAGTAAATATTTTATATGTCACTACCCACACATTACAATCCTGAAAACGTAGAAGATAAGTGGTATGCTTACTGGATGAAACACAATTATTTTCATTCAGAACCCGATAACAGAGTACCTTACACCATAGTCATTCCCCCCCCAAATGTTACAGGGGTGTTGCACATGGGGCATATGCTTAACAACACCATTCAAGATGTACTTATTCGCCGTGCGCGGATGAAGGGTTTTAATGCCTGTTGGGTGCCCGGTACAGATCACGCGTCAATTGCTACCGAAGCTAAAGTTGTGGCCAAATTAAAAGAAGAAGGTATCGCTAAAGCGGATTTAACGCGCGACGCCTTTTTAAAACACGCTTGGGAGTGGACACACAAACACGGCGGCATCATTTTAGAACAACTTAAAAAACTAGGGGCCTCTTGCGATTGGGATAGAACCAAATTCACTATGGACGATGATTTAAGTGCATCGGTTATTGATGTATTTATAGATTTATACAAAAAAGGATTAATCTATCGTGGTTACCGCATGGTACATTGGGATCCGCAAGCCAAAACCACTTTGTCTGACGAAGAGGTTATTCATATAGAAAAAAACGGTAAACTCTACTATTTACGCTATCCGATTGAAGGGAGTGACACTTTTGTGACCATTGCCACCACACGTCCCGAAACCATTTTGGGCGATACCGCTATCTGCGTCAATCCAAACGACGAACGCTTTACGCATTTAATCGGTAAAAAGGCCATTGTGCCTATTGCCAACCGCCCTATTCCCATTATTGCCGACGATTATGTTGATGTTGAGTTCGGTACGGGTTGTTTAAAAATAACCCCGGCCCACGACCCTAACGATAAAGAAATCGGTCAGCGTCATAACTTAGAAGTAATTGACATTTTTAATGACGATGCGACGCTAAATGCCTACGGACTGCATTACCAAGGACAAGACCGTTTCGTAGTCCGTAAAGGCATCGTAAAAGAATTAGGACAACAGGGTAATCTGGTAAAAGTAGAAGATTATAAAAATAAAGTCGGTACTTCAGAACGTACAGGAGCCATTATTGAACCCAAAATTTCGGCGCAGTGGTTTTTAAAGATGAAAGATTTGGCACAACCTGCTTTAGACGCTGTTATAAATGATGACGTACAGTTGGTGCCGGCCAAGTTTAAAAATACCTACCGTCATTGGATGGAAAATGTACGCGATTGGAATATCTCGCGTCAATTGTGGTGGGGACATCAGATTCCGGCGTGGTTTTATGCCAACGGGGTGAACGATTTTGTGGTGGCCAAAACGGCCGAAGAAGCCTTACCTTTAGCAAAAGAAAAATCGGCTAACAAAAATTTAAAAATAACCGATTTACGTCAAGAAGCCGATGTTTTAGATACCTGGTTTTCGTCGTGGTTGTGGCCTATTTCTGTTTTCGATGGTATTCGCTATCCCGATAATAAAGAAATAAATTATTACTACCCTACAAACGATTTGGTTACAGCGCCCGAAATTCTTTTCTTTTGGGTGGCACGTATGATAATTGCAGGATACGAATACCGTGGTGAAAAACCTTTTAAAAACGTTTATCTCACCGGTATTGTACGCGACAAGTTGGGTAGAAAAATGTCTAAATCTTTAGGCAATTCGCCCGACCCTATAGAATTGATGAAAAAATACGGTGCAGACGGCGTTAGGATTGGGATGCTCTTAACCTCACCCGCCGGGAACGACCTGCCTTTTGACGTAGAATTGTGTCAGCAAGGCCGTAATTTCACCAATAAAATATGGAATGCCTTCAGATTGGTAAAACAATGGGAGGTAGATGAGACCTTGGCACAACCCGAAGCGGCTAAAGTGGCAATAGATTGGTACAAAGCCAGATTCCAACAAGTCTTAGAACACACCGAAGATTCGTACAGCAAATACCGCTTAAGCGAAGCATTGATGAGTATCTATAAATTGGTTTGGGACGATTTTTCGTCGTGGTTTTTAGAAATGGTTAAACCCGCCTATCAAAAACCTATTGACGCCCAAACTTATAAAGCTGTGGTGGCCTTTTTTGAAGATAATTTAAAGTTGTTACACCCGTTTATGCCCTTTATTTCTGAAGAAATTTGGCAAGGTTTTGCTACAAGAACAGCAGAGGAAGCTTTGATTGTTACAAAATATCCATCAGTAGAAACCTTTGAAAGTTCTTTTTTAGAGGCATTTGAAATAGTAAATGAGGTGATTACAAACATAAGAGCTGTCCGTAAAGAACATAAATTACCATTTAAAGAAACAATTCAGCTAGCTGTTATAAATCACACCAACTTGCCAAAATTGTTTGATGCAGTTGTTGTAAAACTGGGTAACTTATCAGAATTTAAAGTTGTTGATGCTAAAATTGAGCAAGCTGTTTCGTTTAGAGTCAAATCTTTTGAATACTTTATTCCGATAGAAAAAACTGTTGATATTGCCGAAGAAAAAGCCAAATTAACCCAAGAACTCACCTATACAAAAGGTTTTTTAAAAGGTGTTCAAAATAAATTGGGCAATGAGCGTTTTATAAACAATGCGCCAGCTCAAGTTATTGCCAACGAGCGCAAAAAAGAAGCCGATGCCTTGGCAAAAATTAAAACTTTGGAAGAAAGTTTAGCACGGTTGTAATGTCACTGCGAGATATGCTGATGGCGTACAGTGGCTGTCTTTTGATTAATTATAAAATTCTTTATCACGCACATGGATGCGCGCAGAACCTTTAGATTAGCAAATTGAAATAATCATTTAAATAAGAATAGTGATAATGGTGATGAAATTTCTTTTTTTGCTTCTTTTTTCTTTGTGAATCTCTGTGTAATAATATGGGTAGCATAGCTTCTTATAAATCCTCTTTTCTATAAACTATATTACGCGCTTTTAGATAACTTAAAACATATTCTAAAACACCCTTTTCTTTACCGATTAACTCGGGTGGAAAAACGCCTTTTTTATTAAATAAGCCTTCTAAAAATAAGTTAGCAGCGGCTGTAGCTGTGTAACCTGTGGTTCTAGCCATTGATGAGGTTTGTGTTTCGGCGCAATAAGTGTCATTTAAATGATAGATTATTGTTTTTTTATGTCCTTTTTTGTCTGTGCCTTTTATTGTGATGCGCATAACGGTTAATTCGTCTTCGGTTGTACCTAATTGCCATTCGTTAAACAAAATTTTTGACGAAAATTCAAAAGGAGAAATTTCTGCACCGTTTATATTAATAGTTTTAGTGTTAAAAAAACCGCTTTGTTTTAGAACTTGTATGTATTCAACATGCCCCGGATAGCGCAAGGTTTTTTCTTTCATGTTTTTAATATGTGGCATGGTGTAAATTAAAGAGCGCAATCCGTCTGAGTTAAAAGCTTCTAATGTGCCTAAGCCATCAAATTCAACTTGCTCAACATCCGATAAGGCTTCTTTTACAATGACGTTACCATTTTCTACATAACGTGCGGGACGTGTATATTCTTCAATCACATCAACAGGCGAAAAAGGGGCTTTGTAATTAAAGGGCCATTTTTTTATTTTAGGCAAACCACCCACCAAGCAGTCAAAATCGGTTATTTTAAATTGCTCGTTGTAATGACCTAAAATAATGTTACCCATACCGGGCGCCACGCCACAATCTACTATGGCGGTTACGTTATTTTGTTGGGCCAAATTATTTAATTCTAAAGAATTTTCGGGAAAGAAAGAAATATCGACTACATTTTTTTTGGCTTCGATAATACTTTTCAGAGTATTAAAGCCTAAAAATCCGGGGACGGCACAAATAACCAAATCGAAGGGTTTAAGCGTTTTTTGCAAAGTTACTTTATCGGTTACATCGAGTTTTAAAGTATTTAAATCGCTACATTTTTCATAGGACTCTTGAAGTGCTCTTGTGCTAAAATCGGCTAAAGTAACACGGTTTTTTGTTGTTAAATCTATGGCTATGGTACGGCCTACCATGCCGGCGCCGAGTACTATTATATTTCTCATATTGTTAATTTTAAAAGATGAATGATATTGTGAAAAATGGGGAGATCTTGTTAAAGTATGGGTATAAAATACAACAAATTAGAGCCCGGGGATAAATATCCAAGGCATTTCACTAAGATGTTTTATACAGTTTGTTTTCACGGAATAAACTTACAAAAATTTTTATTGCTCTCATTTGTTAGTTAAAACTATTTACTTTTAGTATAAGACTTTCAGTTTCTACAAATTTTAAGGTCTGAAGTTTGGTGTACGAAGCCTGAAGTAATTTACTTCTAACTCCAGCCTTCTGTCTTCAAGCTTTATCAATAATTTTAAAATAGAATTTCATTCTATATGTAAACCTATGTACTTTGAGTACATAATGGTTTAGTTAAGTCGCTTTGTAATGCTTCCCTTGCCACATATTTTTTTCGACGAGTTTTTTATCGATTTTGGCAACAATTTCAAAGTTTTTTAAACCACCCCAATTGGGTGCTATAAGCAGGTCTTTGGGCGCTTCGCTGGTAAAGCGCTCTATGACGATATCGGGACGCAGTAACCCAATAAAATCTGTAACAAAATCGACATAGCTATCTACCGTAAACAGATTAAAATAGGCGGGAGTACGTTTGTATTGTATGCCCATAACCGATTGTTTTACTATCTGTAAATGGTGTAATTTTAGGGTTTTTATAGGCAGTTTAGAGATGTGTTTGGCGTGGTTTAGCAGATCCTCTTTAGATTCGCCCGGCAGTCCTAAAATAAGATGGGCGCCCAGATGAAAGCCCCGATTTACGCAACGTTCGTAAGCTTCTATGGTTTCTTCAAACGTATGACAGCGGTTTATGGCTTTGAGGGTTTTGTTCAGCGTGCTTTCTACACCAAACTCTAAAGAGATGTAATATTTTTTTGAGAGCTGCGATAAAAAATTGATAAGGTCATCAGATATACAATCAGGTCGGGTGCCAATAACCAAACCAATAACATGGGGAACACTTAGGGCTTCTAAGTACAATTTTTTAACCAATTCTATATCGGCATAAGTATTGGTATAGGCCTGAAAGTAAGCCAAGTACTGTTGCGATTTGTATTTTGTACCAAAAAAGGCAATACCTTCTTCAAGTTGTTGCTTTATGGTTTTTTCGGGTTCGCAATAATCGGGATTAAAAGTATCGTTGTTGCAATAGGTGCAGCCGCCAAAACCTTTAGAACCATCGCGGTTGGGACAGGTAAAGCCTGTATCTAAAGAAACTTTTTGAACACGCATACCAAAAGTGGCTTTAATGAGTGTGCTGTAATCGTTATAGCGTTTACCGGTAATAATCATCTAAAAGAATTGAGCGGCAAAACTATTAAAAGAAAAACGATTAACTTATTTTTACGGCATAATTATGACGGCCAATAAAAAAATACTTTACCAAGCGTGTCAGCATTTTGTAGATGAACGCTTAAAAACCATTACACAAGTAATGGATGCTAATAAAACAGCATTGGCTTCAGAGAGCAAAAGTTCGGCCGGCGATAAACACGAAACAGGACGGGCGATGTTACAATTAGAAATGGAAAAGGCCGGACAACAGTTAAAATATGTAAATGAAATGAAAGAGGTGTTGTCTAAAATAAAATTATCTAAAAAATCAGGATATGCCGGTTTGGGCAGTTTGGTTATAACCGATAAGGCTACCTATTTTTTAGCTGTTAGTTTGGGTATTGTTTCAATTGCCGATTCAGAGTATGTAGTAGTATCGTTAAAATCGCCTATAGGTAAACAATTGCTGGATAAAAAAGTAGGCGATATATTGGCTTTTAACGGGGCTCGCATTTTAGAAATAAATTAAAAGGCGCTAAAAAAGCGCCTTTTAATATTTTGTTTAGTTAAATAGGTTTTTATAGCTATCCCAGTTGTCATAAATTAATAGAATGTTTATCAAAGCGACAATAGCGGCAGGGCCTATGGCTGCCGGTGCTAGTGCTAAATGGAAAAGTACCATGTGTAAAGACAAAGGTGCTAAAACAATTAAGGCAAAGGGCACCCATTTTTTGGTAATTAATAATAAGCCTACAACAATTTCTGTTATGGCTAAAAATTTAATCATGTAACCGGTGGCCATCATGGCCATCATAAAATCTTTGGCGCCGCCTTGCATATCCATAGACATAAAAGGATAAAATTTATTGGCACCAAAAATAACCAATACCAGACCCAGTAAGATGCGTAAAATCATTGAGAGTTTTGCATTCATAATATATTTAGATTTAAGTTAATAAAAAAGTTAGTCGTGTTTTAAAGAAAATTTTACAGAGTTATTTGTGCATCAGTAAATTCTAAAGAACTGATAAAGGTATTAAAAATATTTTATGTAACCTTTGTTACGACAATTGTTGTAAAATTACAGTCACTTTGTCCGACAAAAACATAAGGTATATATTTTGAAGACACCTGTTAAAAATTAAAAATTATGACAACACATTTAACTAAAAAAACTTTTTTAGAAAAGGTTTTTAACTATGAGAAAAATAAAGAATGGCAGTTTGAGGGCGATAAACCATGCTTAATAGATTTTTATGCCGATTGGTGTGGCCCTTGTAAGATGGTCGCCCCAATTTTAGAAGAATTGAGTGAAACCTATAAAGGTAAAATAGATATTTATAAAGTGGATACAGAAGCCGAACAAGAGTTGGCTGCCGCTTTTGCTATCAGGAGTATTCCCTCTATGTTGTTTTGCCCTAAAGAGGGACAACCACAAATGGCTACAGGGGCTTTACCTAAACACGAATTAGAGCGTGTTATAAAAGATGTTTTAAAAGTCTCTTAATAAAAATCCTTTACAACTTTGAGTACGATGTAAGGACGTCGCGTTTTTCACATAGAAAAATGTACATCCTGTGATATAGGTTGACCACTTTAAGTCAATTTATATGTGGTCAAATTTAAGTGATATCGTCATCTTGCTGTTGATTATAAAAGAGCGCTTTTTTCATTATTTGAGAGCGGAAAATTTAATGTCACACAACTAGAAAAGTTTATGGCATTAGTAACACGGGTATTTATAAATAGATTTATAAATTTTCTATCTTTAACGCAAAAGGAATCTAAAAAAACACCTCATATGAAAGCTGTAAGTGTTAAAGAACTTAAAACCGAATTAAATCTTAAATCACATCAAGAGGTATTAGACCTCTGTCTGCGTTTGTCTAAATTTAAAAAAGAAAATAAAGAATTGCTTACCTACCTTTTATTTGAATCGGATGATGAAGAAAGTTTCATCGCCGATATTAAAACAGAGATAGATACACAATTTGAACTTATAAATACAAAAACCTACTACTATATTAAAAAGAGCGTCCGTAAAATATTAAGACGCATTAAAACCTATATCCGTTACTCTCAAAAAAATGAAACTCAAATTGAACTGCTATTATATTTTTGTCAGAAACTAAAACATTTCACACCTTCAATAACACACAGCAAAGCCCTTAACAATATATTTTTAAGAGAATTAGAGTCCGTTAGAAAAAAATTACCGCTATTGCATCAAGATTTACAATACGATTATGGATTAGAGCTAAAAGACTTAGAATTATAAAACGTGAAAGCCACTTAAAACTCAGCAAAATTATCTTAAATTTGCAGTCATTAATTTCAATCCTATGTCCATTCAAAAAACCTTACAACAGGCTGTAAGTAATGCTATTTTAAACGAGTATGCCATCACTGTAAACCAATTTGAGTTTCAAGCTACCCGTAAAGATTTTGAAGGCGATATTACCCTTGTGGTGTTTCCATTATTACGCCATGTTAAAGGAAATCCCGTTCAAATTGGGCAAACAATAGGGCAGTACTTAAAAGATAATATCGATTTTGTTAGCGATTTTAATGTCGTAAAGGGTTTTTTAAACATCGTTATTGCCGATTCTTTTTACAGTCATACTTTCAACACATTTTACACCAAAAAAGACTACGGATATACATTGCCAAATACTACAGACAAAGCGGTTATGATAGAATACTCAAGTCCTAACACAAATAAACCACTTCATTTAGGACATATACGTAACAATTTGTTGGGTTATTCTGTTGCCAAAATAATCGAAGCCTCCGGGAAAAAAGTATTAAAAACCCAAATTATAAACGACCGTGGCATACATATTTGTAAAAGTATGTTGGCTTGGCAAAAATTTGGAAAGGGAGAAACTCCTGAAAATACCGGCCTTAAAGGCGATAAATTGGTAGGTAATTATTATGTGAAATTTGACCAAGAATACAAAAAAGAAATAGCTCAGGCTGTAGCCGATGGTTTAAGTGAAGAAACGGCTAAAAAACAGGCCCCTTTATTAATTGAAGCTCAACAAATGCTTAAAGAATGGGAAGCCGGTGACACCAAAGTTGTTGCTCTTTGGGAAACCATGAACCAATGGGTTTATGACGGCTTTGATAAAACTTATAAAGCCTTGGGGGTCGATTTTGACATAAACTATTACGAGAGTAATACTTATTTACTGGGTAAAGATGTAGTGGCTAAAGGGTTAAAAGACGGTGTTTTTTATAAAAAAGACGATGGATCTGTATGGATAGATTTAACCGCTGACGGTTTAGACGAAAAAATAGTCCTCCGAGCCGATGGCACTGCGGTATATATGACGCAAGATATAGGCACGGCCATTCAGCGTTTTACCGATTACGATATCGACACCCTAATTTACACCGTTGGTAATGAGCAAGATTATCATTTTAAAGTCCTTTTTTTAATCTTAAAAAAATTGGGATATGACTGGGCAGAACATTTATATCATTTGTCTTACGGTATGGTCGATTTACCCGGCGGTAAAATGAAATCAAGAGAAGGAACTGTTGTTGATGCCGACGATTTAATTGTAGAAATGACAACTACTGCTAAAACCATTTCACAAGAATTAGGCAAACTAGACGGTTACTCTAAAACCGAAAAAGAGCAACTTTACAAAACCATAGGTTTGGGTGCCTTAAAATATTTTATATTAAAAGTAGATCCCAAAAAACGCATTTTGTTTGATCCGGAAGCCTCTATAGATTTTAATGGCAACACCGGTCCTTTTATTCAATATACCTATGCCAGAATTCAGTCTATTTTACGCAAGGCGCATTTTGATTATTCTAAGTCGGTTAATTTAAATAAGCTTCATGCTAAAACCAAAGAACTTATTAAACACCTAGAGTTCTTTAAAGAAACTATTGATATTGCAGCGACAAATCACAGTCCGGCTTTAATTGCCAATTACACATACGACTTGGTAAAACTGTACAACTCTTTTTACCAATCGGTGCCCATTTTAGGGAATAACAACGATGATGAAAAGATTTTCCACACCCAACTCTCTAAAAAAGTAGGCGAAGTTATTAAAACAGCTTTTGGCTTGTTGGGAATTGATGTTCCCGAACGGATGTAATTTTTGTTGTTTCTAAAAGACTAACTTGTTTTATCTATATTTGATATCTAATTCGACCTTTATGAAAAAACTTCTTTTAGTTATTACAATAAGTATTTCCTTTGTCACACATTCGCAAAAGCTTAATAATATCAAGACCATAACTTTTCCTTCAAAAGATGGTTTAACCATTACTGCCGATTTATATACCACTTTAAAAGCTAAAGATTTTATCGTATTGTGTCATCAAGCCGGATTTAGTCGTGGCGCCTACATAAATACCGCCCCAAAATTACAAGAAACGGGCTATTCTGTTTTAGCAATAGACCAACGCAGTGGCAATAAAGCCAACAATATTGTAAACGAAACACATTTAGAAGCCAAACGTAAAAATTTACCTACAGGCTATCTTGATGCGAAACAGGATATTGAAGCGGCTATAGATTACGCTTACAAATTAAACCATAACAAACCTGTAATTTTAGTGGGAAGTTCGTATTCGGCTTCTTTGGTTTTACTTATAGCCACCACAAACAACAAAGTAAAAGCCGTGGCGGCTTTTAGTCCCGGCGAATATTTAAACGGTATAAATTTGGCCGAATCTATTAAAAATCTAAAAAAGCCTACTTTTATTAGCTCTTCTCAAAGTGAAATTAATCGGGCCGGTGGCGTTATAAAGTTAATCGATGCAAGATTTGTAACCCACTTTAAACCTAATATTAAGGGCATTCATGGAGCCCGCGCACTTTGGCAATCAACTCGAGGAAACGAAGATTATTGGAAAGCATTTAATGCTTTTTTAAAAAGCATTGAGTAATTTATTTTATCTCTAAAACACGTTCTAAAGCCATCCCTCTAGATCCTTTTACAAACAAAATACCTTTTTTGGGTAAGCTAAACTCTGATTCAAATTTCTCAAATGATTCAAATTTTTGAATAACTTTAATTTTTACAGTTGTCTGATAAAAATTACTTCCAATTACAAAAGCCTTATCTAATGACATCTTTTCTAAAATATCTATAACCTTTTGGTGTTCTTCTTTAGAAGTAGTTCCTAATTCAAACATATCTCCCAAGACTAAATATTTTGGCTTTGATGATAATTTTTTGAAATTATCTAAAGCCAACTGCATACTCGTAGGATTGGCATTATAGGCATCTAAAATAATCTGAAGGGCGCCTTTTTTAATTATTTGCGAACGGTTGTTCTTGGGTTTATAACTTTCAATCGCTTCTTTTATATGATTCGTTTGTATTTTAAAATGGGCGCCAACAGCAATAGCCGCTGCTATATTTTTATAATTATAACGACCTATTAACTGACTCTTAATAAGGGCTCTATTGTATTCTATTTCAACAAAAGGGTCGGCGCTTTTAAGAACGATTTCATTGGCATCAAAACCAAACTGTCGCAATCCTTTAGCTTGGTTTTTTTGAAGCGCATCGTCTGTATTTACAAAGGCATAACCTTTGGTTTTTTTGAGATATTCGTACAATTCTGACTTGGCTTTTATAACACCTTCTAACGAACCAAACCCTTCGAGGTGGGCTTTGCCAAAATTGGTGATATAACCAAAATTTGGCTGAGTTATTTGACATAAAAAGGCTATCTCACCTAAATGATTCGCACCCATTTCTACAATACCTATTTCGGTAGTTTTTGTCATAGATAAAAGCGTGAGTGGCACACCTATATGATTGTTAAAATTCCCCTCGGTTGCACAAACTTTAAATTTTTGAGATAAAACGGCTTTTATAAGTTCTTTTGTAGTGGTCTTACCATTACTTCCCGTAAGGGCAATAATAGGAATTTTAAGTTGTTGTCTGTGATAAGTAGCCAGTTTTTGCAGAGTTGTTAAGACATCTTTAACAAGTATGGTTTTATCAGAAATTTGATAATTTTTATCGTCAATGACAGCTAGAACAGCCCCTTTTTTTAAGGCTTCATCGGCAAAAGTATTTCCATTAAAATTAGTGCCTTTGAGTGCAAAAAAAACAGAATCCTTTACAATTTTTCGTGTATCGGTTACAATTTTTTGTCCGACAATTAATCTGTATAAGTTCTCTAATTTCATCTAATAAAAATCAAAGCCCAATACGTGAATAAATGTATTGAGCTTATATGTATATTATTTAAAATTACTTACGTCTCACAAAATGCGCCTGTTTGTCTCTAGATAGGGATGAAGATCCCAGCCTATCCATAGCACATCTAAAACCAATATAGTCTGTTGCGGCATACTCCGGCAAATAGCGACGTTGAGCAGGGTCTAACCAATAGGCACGGTCTTTCCATGAACCACCTTTATAAACACGTAAGGTATTATTTATTAATGTTCTTCTGTTATTTTTTTTGTCATACTTTTTTATAAGTCGTCCCTGTTCATCTACTTCAATTCTATTTTTTGGCGCGTTGTACATTCTCGGAATAAGTTCTGCATCGTCTTCGTCTTTATAAAAATACTTATTTGAGGCTAAATCGCCGTCATCATAGTCGGCATAATTTGCTTTCTGATAATTAAATCTCATAAAAGCGTCATCTCTTGTAATGGGCACGTATTTTATATCTCCCGGCAAACCTTTAGGAACAATTTTACC
Organism: uncultured Flavobacteriaceae bacterium; assembly: GCA_964564475.1. Lineage (GTDB taxonomy): Bacteria > Bacteroidota > Bacteroidia > Flavobacteriales > Flavobacteriaceae > CG1-02-35-72. The sequence goes on from CAZMBM010000005.1 coordinate 24,383, forward strand.
GTTTGGCAATGTATCTACCTCTAAATTATTGTAGTCTATCACCACAACTTTACCTAGGGAGTCTATATACGTTTTAAGGAAGCTTGTTCCTCTAAAATAATTAAAATCACTTGCCTGAGAATCTATTATAGGTCTGTAAACATCGGCCACCCATTCTGCCACGTTTCCGGCCATGTTATACAAACCAAAGGCATTGGGTTTGTATGTTTTAACTTCTGCTGTAATATCGGCACCATCACTACTCCAACCGGCCAGACCGCTATAATCGCCTTGACTTTGCTTGTAGTTGGCTAGCATATCACCCTTGTAACGTTTTGAATTATCACGGGTATATTTACCGTTCCAAGTATATTTTTTTCGGCCTTTAATGGTATTGTATTCTCTATTTTCTACTTCAGCCTTGGCCGCATATTCCCACTCTGCTTCTGTGGGCAGTCTAAACTTTGGCACCAACAAGCCATCTGATAAGGTCACATGGCGTCCTGTAAATTTTCGCTTTTTTTGTTTTGGCGTATTGGCTACCTGTACAGGCGTGGCATCCAGCAGTAATGTGTCTGCCCCAGTTCTAACTCTGCCAACACGTGTTTTTCTTGCGCTTCTTCCGCCAAAAGCACCGCGGCGTTTAGACGTCAAACTCTTTCTAACCGGAATGCCTCTGTTGTAGATAGACGAATCACCATTAAAAAGTAAATAGGGATTTTTTAAATAGGTTTCTGTCACAAAATGGTTTTCGCCTTCTACTTTAATAGAATCATCTGCAAAAAGTGGTTTTAAAATACCCTTATCCATTAAAATACGTTCGTTTACCCTATCGGTACGCCACTTACAATACTCAACGGCTTGTAACCACGATACGCCCACCACAGGGTAATTTGCAAAAGCAGGGTGTCTTAAATAGGTTTCAGAAAGTAATTCTGTTGAGCCCAACTTGCTTCGCCAAACCAAGGTGTCGGGTAAAGCGGCTTGATAAATACGCTTGTTAATATCCATAGTATCCGCTTGTGGGAATACCCTGCTTATCCACTCTAAATAAAAACTGTATTCTTTATTTGTAACTTCAGTTTCATCCATGTAAAACGAACGCAACTGTTGACGCACAGGTGTTGTATTCCAATCAAATAGCACATCGTCTTGTACATGCCCCATTGTAAATGTGCCCCCTTCAATTAAGACCATCCCCGGAGGTGTTTTTTGACCTCTGTAATCTACAGGTGCCGTAAAATTACCAAAACGGGGGTCATTAAAACTCCAACCGGTGAGTGTAGATTTAGAGCGTGTTGTCTTCATACATCCCGAAAGGGTTAAAACAGATAAAACTATAATTATTAGGGGCTTAAATATGTTTTTAAATTTCATTCTGTGTAAAATACTTTGATTTTTAGTTGAAAGCTTACGCAATTTACAATATTAGTAAAATTTAACGCAAGATAGCCATAAAATTAAACTTTTTAAAATTATTATTCTGCTATAACGATTGTATTATTTCTTTATTATATGTATTGTTGCATTACTAAAATAATTCATACTATAGTGCGTTACAATTTTATGTTTAAAAAGAAACTTTTTTTTCTAATTTTTGTACTGGGATGCCTATTCACGTCTGTGGCTCAAAAAACCCATAAAAAGGACTTTAATCTAGAGTGGCTGGAAGCGCAAGATATTCAACTGAACAAGACTATCCGATTTAAAACGCCACTCATAAAAAACAACACTATAAATCAAAACTTAATTCCTACTTTTTCAAAAACTTGGGATACCGACCCTTCTGTTAAAATAGCCTCATTTTCACTGAGTAATATCAGCTACAAACCCGTTAAAAACACACTTCCGAAAAACGTTTTATCAAACCTCTCTTCAAGCCCAAAATACAGTTTGAATACTGTAACAATCGCCGGTAAAACAAAAATTCAATTATATCTGGAGCCCTTTGTTAAGAGAGGTAATACTGTATTGAGAGTACAAAGTTTTAGTCTAAATTACAGTACAAATCCCATAAGTAATAAAGCTTTTAAAAGTGCTTCGGTTCAGAATTCTGTCTTGGCTAACGGCACTTGGTATAAATTTGCCGTTGACACAACGGGTATTTTTAAAATTGACCTCAACTTTTTAAAAAGTTTGGGAATTAACACAAATAATTTAAACGCGTCTGACATCCGTATTTTTGGAAATGGCGGTGCTATGTTGCCTCAAAAAAACAGTTCTTTTAGGTATGACGATTTACAAGAAAACGCCCTTTTTGTAGATGATGGAAATGATGGTGTTTTTAATAACAATGATTTTGTATTGTTTTACGCCAAAGGACCCGATAGCTGGAATGTTAATGCTGTAAATGGATTTGTGGCACATATTAAAAATATCTATTCAGATAAATCTTTTTATTTTATCACCATAGATCAAGGAGCCGGAAAACGTATTCAACCAGCCTCGGCCATTACTTCTAATGCCACACTAAATATAAACACTTACAACGACTATATCTTTTACGAAAAAGAAGATGTAAACCTATTTACCATCGGACAACAATGGTTTGGTGAATCATTCAGCATTGAAAATAACCGTACTTTTAAATTTACTTTTAACGATGTTGATACTACCGTACCTATTTCTATAAAAACACGTGCTGTTGTGTCTTCATCTGTTGCCTCACAAATGCAAGTAAAACTCAACGAGAACCCTCTTTATACACTTTCCTTTTTTGCCAATTTACCGGGGTCGCTCACATTGGCAAGTGCCACACAGCAATTTGCCCAAGCAACTGTTCCCGACGAGAATATTACATTAAACATAAGCTATAGTAATAACGGCAACCCATCGGCAAGAGCCTTTTTAGATTATATAGAAATTTCAGGTGTCAAACATTTAATTGCAAACGGCAAACAGTTTTCTTTTAGAAGTTTTGAAGCCGCTAAAACAAACAACTCAACAACACTGGCCTACCACATTACCAATCCGCAAAATATTTTTCAAGTATGGGATGTCACCGACTTTCTCAATCCAAAAATTATCGAAAACAGTGGCACTTCGGCCGATTTTAGCTTTAAAGCCAAAGGAGGTACTTCAGCCGGCAATACACTGCTAAGTGAATATATTGTTCTTAACCAAAACGATTATTTTACGCCTACTTTATTAAATAACAGCAAAATACCAAATCAAAACCTCCATGCCCTTAAAGATATTGATTACCTAATAATTACACCCGATTATTTAAAAAATGAAGCCTTAAGGTTAACCGGTTACCACGAACAAGCCAATAATTTTACTACAGCCGTAGTAGATGTTCAACAGGTATTTAATGAATTTGGATCAGGTTCTCCCGACGTTACAGCCATTCGCGATTTTGTAAGACACTTATATACAACTGCCAGCTCACCTTCTAAAAAAATAAAATATGTCTGTCTGTTTGGCGATACTTCTTTCGACTACAAAGACCGCATAGCTAATAATAACAATGTTATACCGGCTTTTGAATCGTTAGAAAGTTTTAATCTTGCCACTTCTTATGTTACAGATGATTATTTTGGGATGATGGATGCTCAAGAGGGCACTTTAAATTTTTCGGACAAACAAGATGTCGCCACAGGGCGTTTCCCCATAACTACAGTGCAAGAGGCTAAAGCGGCTGTTGATAAAACTTTGAGTTATTACAGTAAAAAAAGCTTTGGCGATTGGCGTAACTCTATAACAGTTGTGGCCGACGATCCCGATAAGGCCTCAGAATTTGTACTCCAAGAAACCGTAGAACGCATTTCAGATGACATTGCCTTAAACAAACCTATTTTTAACTTAAAAAAAATATATTCCGACGCCTACAAACAGCAAACATCGGCTGGTGGCGAACGCTACCCCGATGTTAAAAAAGCCATTACAACGGCGGTAGAAAATGGTACTTTAGTCATAGATTACTACGGTCATGGCGGTGAAGACGGTTGGGCAAACGAGCGTATTTTAGAAGTCCCGCAAATTCAATCTTGGGTAAACCCTAATACCCTACCCCTCTTTATAACCGTTACTTGCGAGTTTGCCAAACTAGATAACCCATTACGACTAACTGCCGGCGAATTTGTTTTTAACAATGTAAACGGTGGGGCTACCAGCATGATTACCACAACACGCGAAATATTTATCTCTGTAGGACAAGCCTTTAATGAAAAACTCGTCAGCTCACTTTTTGAATTTAATGGCGAAGATTTAAGTGTATCACAGGCACTTATGGTTATGAAAAATAATTTTACCACTTCGCAACGATTGTTTGTTTATTATTTTGGTGATCCCGCTTTAGAGTTGGCACAACCAAAAGGCAATATTAAAATCACAAAAATGAACGGTGTAGATTTTACACAATCTATAGACACCCTAAAAGCCCTGTCTAAGGTGAGTTTTGAAGGGGTCATTACCGATGACAATAACCAAGTTTTAACCGATTTTAATGGCACGCTTTCTACCACAATTTACGATAAATCAATAGATAAATCGACTTTAGATAACGATAATTTCGGAAGAAAATTAATTTTTGATGCCATAGAAAGTAAAATTTACAGAGGTCGTGCCACGATAACAAACGGTACTTTTAAATTCGATTTTATCGTCCCCAAAGATATACGGATTGCCTTTGGGAAAGGTAAGATGAGTTTTTATGCCGACAACCAAATAATCGACAAAGCCGGCTATAATTTTGATGTCACTGTTGGCGGTATTAACGAAAATGCACCAGACGACACACAAGGGCCTACGGTGGCTTTGTTTATGAACGATGAATCGTTTTTAGATGGTGGCACAACCAATCAATCGCCCGTATTTATTGCCTCATTAGAAGATGACTCGGGTATTAATACCTCTATAACGGCCGTAGATCACGATTTAATTGCCATTTTAGATGATGATGAATCCAATCCTATAATTTTAAACGACTTTTATCAAACTGAGCTCGACAATTTTAAAAAGGGTAAAGTAAATTTCCAATTAAGAGACTTAAGTCCCGGGCTTCACAATATCAAATTTAAAGCATGGGATACGTATAATAATTTATCTGAAGCTACGTTAACTTTTAACGTCGTAACAGATAATGGTATTACGTTAAATCACGTTCTAAATTATCCTAATCCGTTTGTAAATTATACTGAATTTTGGTTTGAACACAATCGGCCAAACGAAGCTTTAGAGGTTCAAATTCAGATTTTTACAATATCAGGTAAATTGGTAAAAACTATAAATAAATCGGTACAAACACCCGGCACTTTATCTCGTGATATTACGTGGAATGGCTTAGACGATTTTGGCGCTAAAATAGGTAAAGGCGTATATGTTTATAAACTAAGCGTGAAATCTAATATAACTCAAGATAAGGTCGAAAAAATAGAAAAATTAGTAATTCTTAGATAAAAAATCACAATATTTGTAATAATTAAGAAATTTATGAAACATATTATAATACTTGCATTAACGGTATTACTAACCCTACCCAAAGTTGATGCGCAAACAGATCCAAACCCTATCACTACGGCGGCGCCCTTTTTGTTAATTGCTCCAGATGCCCGATCGGGGGGTATGGCAGATATGGGCGTTTCTACATCCGCCGATGCCAATGCACAACATTGGAATCCGGCCAAATACGCTTTTTTAGAATCGCAATATACATTGGCTGTAAATTACACACCTTGGTTGCGAAACCTAACAACCGATGTTTTTTTGGGAAGTGTTATTTACGCAAATCGCATTGACGAAAAAAGTTCATGGGCCACAAGTCTTACGTATTTTTCTCTAGGTTCTATAGAGTTACGTCAAACCGGCGACCCTAATGAACAAGTCATAATTGAAAAACCTAACGAACTGGCTATTGACGGGTCTTATGCTCTACGCTTAAGCGAAAGTTTTTCAATGGCAGTAGGTCTGCGTTATATCCGTTCTGATTTTGCTTTGCGTGTGGCCAATTCTGATATAAAAACCGTCAATACTTTTTCTGTTGATGTAGCCGGATTTTTTCAATCGCCCGAAGAAAATTACGGTACTTTTAACGGTCGTTGGCGCGGTGGTTTTAACATTTCAAACATTGGGCCTCGTGTCTCATTTACAGATACGGGTCAAAAGAATTTTATCCCTACAAACCTGAGAATTGGCGGCGGATTCGATTTCATTTTAGACCAATACAACACCATTTCGGCCAATCTTGAATTTAACAAACTATTAGTCCCCACACCGCCTATAAGAGACAGCAGTGGTACTATAATTAGTGGGCAAAGTGATGATGTTGGCTTTTTCAAAGGCATTTTTCAATCGTTTGGCGACGCCCCGGGTGGTTTTAAAGAAGAACTTAGAGAAGTTACTTGGGCTATTGGTGCCGAATATCTGTACGACCAATCTTTTGCTTTACGCGCCGGCTATTTTAACGAAAGTAGTTTTAAAGGTGGACGGCAATTTTTTACTATGGGTGCCGGTTTTAAATTTGAAAGCAGTCGTATAGACATGTCGTATTTATTTAATGCCTCAGATATTAACAACCCTTTAGAAAATACACTCCGCTTTTCTATAACCTTTGATATGGGTGACTTTTTTGAAGAGTATTAAATCCTTTCAAAGCTAAAACATATTGCTATGAAGTCTGTAAACATAACCACCACTTTTACTATTTACAATAGCATAAGTGAATTACCCGAGACAGCGCAAAATTTAATGAAACAAGCTATTTTAGCCAGAGAAAAAGCCTATGCACCTTATTCTAATTTTAGTGTAGGAGCGGCCGTTTTATTAGAAAATGGTAAAATTATCTTAGGAAATAATCAAGAAAACGCAGCCTACCCTTCGGGTCTGTGTGCAGAACGGGTAGCTATTTTTGGCGCTGCTGCTAATTTTCCGGATGTTGCCGTAATGGCTTTGGCTATAACGGCCTCTGCAAAAGAGAAAAATTTAGCAGAGCCCGTAGCGCCTTGTGGGGCATGCCGACAAGTAATAGCCGAATACGAAGTCAAACAAAAAGAGCCCATCCCTGTATATTTTATGGGTAAAGTTGGTAAAATAGCCAAGTCTGACTCTATAAAAGACCTTTTGCCCCTTACTTTTGATAAAAGTTTTTTGTAAACACTCATATGTCAGATATTGCTAACAGAGCCGATATATACAATTTGGTAAAGCAATTTTACAGTAAACTTTTGGTTGATACTGATTTAAAACATTTTTTTGAAGATATAGATACAGAAGATAAACTGGAAAAGCACCTTCAAATTCTTGTTGATTTTTGGGAACATCAATTATTTTATTCGGGAACTTATAAGAGAAATGCCTTACAGCCTCATCTAGATTTACATCATAAAAAACCCTTTACAAAGCAACACTTTGTCCGATGGTTAAAACTTTTTACCGAAACAGTTGATAAACATTACAACGGTATAAAAGCCCATCAGGCAAAAATTAAAGCACAATCTATCGCTACCGTTATGCAAATTAAAATTTCACAACTTTAAAGACTACCGTTTTAAATAAATTAGTAATTTCGCTAATTCAAAATAAATTTTATGGCTTTAAATTCAGTTATTACAGGTACGGGAAGTTATATTCCATCGGTAGTAAAAAAAAATGAAGATTTTATAAACGAGCGTTTTTATTGCGAAAAAAACAAGCCCTTTGAAGCTTCAAATGAGACTATTATTGAAAAGTTTAAGGCGATAACAGGAATAGAAGAACGTCGTTATGTAACCGATAGTCAAAATTCATGCGATATAGCAGCTATCGCCGCTCAACGCGCCATAAACGATGCCCAAATTGACCCCGAAACTTTAGACTATATAATCTTTGCCCAAAATTTTGGTGATATCAAAAAAGGCACTATTCAAACCGACATTATACCCAGTTTAGCGGCCAGAGTTAAACACCTTCTAAAAATCAAAAACCCAAGATGTGTGGCTTACGATATTATTTTTGGTTGCCCGGGGTGGATTCAAGGTATGATTCAAGCCGATTTATTTATTAAAGCCGGTGCCGCCAAAAAGTGCTTGATTATTGGGTCTGAAACCCTTTCTAGAGTCCTCGATATGCACGACCGCGATTCTATGATATATTCTGACGGAGCTGGTGCTGCTGTTCTGGAAGCCAAAGAAGGAGATATAAAAACAGGTATTTTAGGTCATGCCACCCTATCGCATACCTTAGACGAAGCAGGTTATTTGTATTTAGGAAAAACAAATTTCCCGAATGGTAATCCAAATATTCGCTATTTAAAAATGTTTGGTCATAAAATATATGTTTATGCCTTAAACAATGTACCACAAGGTATGAAAGACGCCCTAGATAAAAGTAACATAGATATACAGCAGGTAAAAAAAGTACTCATCCACCAAGCCAATGAAAAAATGGATGAAGCCATTATTAAACGCTTTTTTAAATTGTATCACACGCCTATGCCCGACAATATTATGCCTATGAGTATTGATAAATTAGGCAACAGTTCTGTAGCCACAGTTCCTACCCTTTTAGACTTGGTTTTAAAAGGTAAAAAAGAAAATCATCACATAAACAAAGGCGATGTTGTAGTCATGGCGTCGGTTGGAGCCGGTATGAATATAAATGCTTTGGTTTACCAGTTTTAAACACTTACTTTAACACTTCTTCTATCACCTTTCCTGTATTGGCATTCGGAAATTCTATACCTAGCAGTGTTGCTATAGTTGGCGCAATATCAATTATGGGATAATAATGATTTGACACCCCTGTCTTAATACCTTTTCCATAAAAAATTAAAGGCACATGGGTGTCGTAATTGTACCCTGTACCATGTGTTGTGCCGGTATGTGGATATACAACTGTTGCCGGTGTAGGAATAACCAATACGTCACCCGAAAATTTTTGATTATAACCATTTTGTAACAAGTTTAAAATACCGCTGCTAAATTGCGTGGTTTGTAAAGTATGGGCTGTAATGGTTTTATAGATACCTTTAAAATTTATGAGTTCATCAGCCAAAGTTTGGGCTACTTTATTTAAACTTAATCCCAACTTACGAATTCTTTTCTTATTTAGAAATATTTGATAATTCGATATGTTTTCTACCAAATCTGTAGCGTTAAAATACAATTTTGTTATCTCTTGAACACGTTGTCCAAAGGCTTTGGCGTCTAAGTATTGCGCCGGAATTTTTAAAGATTGTAAATAAGCCGGTACGGGTACTGCCGCATGGTCTGCCGTTAAAAACAAACTGTAATTATCTTTACCGACAAAATTATCTAAAAAGCTTAACAGTTCTGCAATATCAGTATCCAATCTAATATAGGCGTCTTCTACTTCTTTAGAATCAACACCATATTTATGACCAATATAATCGGTACTCGAAAAACTTAATGCTAAAAAATCGGTGTATTTTCCTTTGCCCAAATTTTCGGCTTTAATAGCAGTTATGGCAAAATCTTTAACTAACGAATTTCCTTGTGGCGTTGCCTTAAGTATATCATAACCGCCATTTTGCGCTTGTAAAGCAGGTAGATTATGCGGAAACACCGGCGCTTTTTCGCCTTTAAAAAGCCCTTCATAAGGATTGTCATCTGGTAAACTTTCTTTATAAGTATCAATAGGATATTTGGTTACCCAGGGAGTGTTTAAATATTTTTTAGCAAGACCCGAAGCGTTAAAATCACTCACCCACTTCGGCAATTTTGTCATATAATAAGTACTGCTAATAAATTTACCGTCATTTTTACCCTGAAACCAATAAGCGGCATTGGCTGTATGACCTGCCGGCAATATAGCCGAGCGGTCTTTTATACTAATGCCTATTGTTTTACCGTGCATTTGTTGTGCCAAATGCAACTGGTCTGTTATGGTAGTGCTTTGCATCCGATAAGGTGATTTTTTTCCTCCTTTTTGGGTTCCTACAGTTGTGTAATTATCGTCATCAACACAATAAATAGATTTTTTGAGGTATTTATCATACCAATTATTGCTTATTATGCCGTGATAAAAGGGTATTGTCCCTGTATAAATAGAAGTATGGCCAACAGCCGTATATGTGGGAATATAATTAAAATGAGCATTGTTTAATGAATAGCCGTTTCTTAAAAGGCGTTTAAATCCTTTTTGTCCAAATTTATTGTCAAAGCGTTTTAAATAATCGTATCGCATTTGATCAACAACAATCCCAATAACCAATTTAGGTTTTGGTATATTTTGAGCAAAAAGGTTACCGTTAACAACTAAGATTAGGACTAAAATTTTTAAACTTCTCATCATTACAATTTAAATTTCATCAAAATTAAACGATTTCTATAAAACCTGTTTTAAATTTTGGTTATTTATTTTAATGCTGCTTTTATTTTTAATATTTTAGCCTTATAAATACGTTTATGAATTACTTTGAGCATATTGGCAAATACTTTTCTATGCTAAGGCAGGTTTTAAGAAAACCTCAAAAATGGCCGGTCTTTAGAGAATCTCTTTTTAGAGAGATCCAAGATTTAGGATTGAGTTCTGTGGGTATCGTAGCGTTTATTTCGTTTTTTGTTGGAGGTGTTGTTGTTATTCAAACGGCTTTAAATCTTGAAAACCCGCTTATTCCAAAGTATTTAATTGGTTTTGCCTCCAGAGAATCACTCATATTAGAATTTTCGCCCACACTTATTTCTATTATTTTAGCAGGAAAAGTAGGCTCTTTCATATCGTCAAGCATAGGTACTATGCGTGTTACAGAACAAATAGACGCTCTGGAAGTCATGGGTGTTAACTCTTTAAATTATTTGGTTTTACCAAAAATTGTGGCGGCAGTTTTGTTTTATCCCTTTCTTATCATAATCAGTATTTTTTTAGGTATCCTTGGCGGATGGCTAGCCGGTTTAATTACCGATTTGGTATTGTCTTCTGATTACATAAATGGTTTGCGCTATCAATTTGATCCCTTTCATATAACTTATTCACTTATTAAAACGGCTGTTTTTGCTTTTGTTATTGCTACAATTCCGTCATATCACGGATATTTTGTAAAAGGTGGTGCCATCGAAGTAGGACGCTCCAGTACCAAAGCTGTGGTATGGACAAGTGTGGTTATTATCATACTGAATTATTTTTTAACCCAAATGCTCTTAGGAAAATGATTGAAGTAAAAGATTTATACAAATCGTTTGACGGCACGCCTGTTTTAAAAGGTATTTCAACCACCTTTGAACAGGGTAAAACCAACCTTATTATAGGTCAAAGCGGTTCGGGAAAAACAGTTTTGCTAAAATGCATGTTAGGCCTTTTTACACCCGAAAAAGGCGACATCTGTTATGATAATAAACACTACAGAAAAATGAGCATAAAAGAAAAACGCAACCTGAGAAAAGCCATTGGCATGCTCTTTCAAGGAGGCGCTTTATTCGATTCTTTAAGTGTAGAGAACAATGTGATGTTTCCGCTTAAAATGTTTACCGACGACCCTTACGACGAGATGTTAGATCGTGTAAATACCGTTTTAAACAGGGTAAATTTAGAAAACGTCAATGTTAAATTTCCGGCCGAATTGTCGGGTGGCATGCAAAAACGCGTGGCCTTGGCGCGGGCTATTGTTATGAATCCTAAATATTTGTTTTGCGATGAACCCAACTCTGGTTTAGACCCCAAAACAGCCATAGTTATTGACAATCTTATTCATGAAATTACCGTTGAATACAATATCATTACTATTATCAATTCGCACGATATGAATTCGGTTATGGAAATTGGTGAAAAAATAGTTTTTTTAAAAGACGGTGTAAAAGCCTGGGAAGGCACCAATAAAGAAATTTTACGTACCGATAACAAAGCCGTAACCGACTTTGTTTATTCGTCTGATTTATTACGCAAAGCACGGCAGTCTTATTTGTAATTTATATACTTTGTTTATTATCTAAATCCTCATCTCTCAGCTTTTTCAATTCTTTTTTATTTGGAAACCAAAGCCACATTCCTATTACGCCAAGAAATACAATCATTAAAGTATTATTCCAATTAGATTTTTTGTCAATAGAAAATCTTTTCCAAATAAACCATATAAAAACACCAATGATTGATAAATTTAAAATTATTAATACCCTATCGATGTTATTTTGAAAAATAAACTTGATAATTTCTAATTGGTCAGTAGTAATAATAACTAAATAAGATATTTGAATGATTGTCCAAATAATAAGTAAAAGTTTTAATCTTTTGAGAGCAGGTTCTAATCTTTCAATATCAATTTTTTTTGTGTTTTTCATTTGTCTTAAAAAATTATAAACAACTTATTTTAAAACAACCTGCAAAGTATCTAAATTCAATCGGGTTTTTAACCACAAATTGAGTCTTGCTATATTTTGTTCCTTTTGGGTTTCTTCAATAGAATCGGCCCAAAAGGTTTCAAAAACAATTAAAGTATCGGTTTTGTTAAAATCGGTTGTTAGACGTTTATAAAAACTAAGCCTTTTTAAATCTTGATAATTAATTTTGGCTTCTTTACTTATTTGTGCAAAGGGAATTTTATTCTTAAAAAAGGACTTTATTTGTGTCTCTAAAAGTTTTATTTTAACATCTTTTTGAGCGATATTGTCATCGCGAGAGCTAATAATCTTCTGATTTTGGGCATACAAATCTCTTAAATTATTTAAATCGTTTCTAATATCAGAATCGTCCTTGTTTTGTTGCACATTAAGTGTGGCGTTTATTCCTTTTTTATCGAGTAAACCTTGCCACTCTTTTATAGTTTCTTTTGAAACTGTTTTGCCAAAAACATACACATTTATACGGCGGTTTTTATAGTCGATACTTTGGCCATTATCAATAATGCTTATGCCTTTATCTTTGAGTTCCTGAACAAATTCTTGCGATTTTTGTTTAAAACTATTCTTTAAAAACAGGCCGTAAAACAAATAAATACTCAATCCAAATATCACAAAAGCCACAAAAGAAGCCGTTTGAGCAATGCGTTTTCGCTTGACCGAATTGATATATTTTACCATCGGAAAACGCAAGAATTTTATAATAAAAAAAGTGGCCAAAGCGATAAAAACACTGTTGATTAAAAATAAAAACATGGCGCCAAAAAAGTAATTCAAATGTCCCGTTGCCAAGCCGTAACCGGCTGTACACAAAGGTGGCATTAAAGCTGTGGCAATAGCGACACCAGCTACCGTGTTTGTCATTTCTTTACGGCGACTTAAAGCCACAATAAGCGCCAATCCACCTGCTAAGGCTAATAGAACATCGCGTACATCGGGTTTGGTACGGGCTAAAATTTCGGGCGTGGCTTCTTTAAAAATAGGAATGCTAAAAAACAAAAATGAGGTAATTACACTCAAACCCACCGTTACGCCAAAATTTATCAATGAGCGTTTAAGCATATCAATATCATTTATGCCAATAGAAACGCCAATACCTAAAATGGGGCCCATTAAGGGCGCTACAAGCATAGCACCAATAACGACAGCTGTTGAGCTGACATTTAATCCAATTGATGCCATAAGTATAGAAAAAATAAGAATCCACGCCGCATGGCCTTTTATAGAAATATTATCTTTTACATCTTGAATAGTCCCTTGCTTATCGGCGCCTTTCTGGATGTCTAATAATTCCTTGAAGAATATTTTTAAATGGTGAAAGATGCTTTTAAAATCCTGTTCCGCATTTTCTGATGGCTTATTTTCTGATGCTTGCGAAGTTTCCATTTTATCGCCCGTTTTTCTTTTTGATATCGGCTACTATTTGTTTGATTTCTTGCTCCTTAGAGCGTGGACAAATAAGCAACACGTCGTCTTTTTCTACAATTATAAAATCGTTTAAACCTTGAACAACTACTAACTTATCTTTTGAAGTGCACAACAAATTACCACTTGATTCTCTAAATACAGATTGGGCATTGATAACAGCATTTTGCCCTTCTTGCTTGGGTAATTTTTGATAAAGCGAGTTCCACGTACCCAAATCGTTCCACCCAAATGATACGGGTAACACATAAACATTTTTAGATTGTTCTAAAATACCGTAATCTATAGAAATATTCTGGGCTTTGGCATAATTATCGTTTATAAAATCTTCTTCGTCATCAGTATTATAACAATCAAGACCTTCATTAAAAAGATTGTGCATAGCAGGCAACAATTCGGAAAAAGCTTTAATAATGGCTTTGGCACTCCAGATAAAAATACCCGCATTCCACAAATAATCGCCGGCAGCCACAAATTTTTTGGCAGTTTCTAAATCGGGTTTTTCGGTAAATTTTCTGACTTTTTTTATGACTGAAGTGTCATTTTGGTACTGAATATAGCCGTAACCTGTGTTGGGTGATTCGGGTTTAATACCCAAGGTCATTAAAATATCGCCTTCTTGACAGGCTTTAAATGATTGCTCTACATTTTTAATGAAGGTAGCTTCATCTTCAATCCAATGGTCGGAGGGTGCTACAATCATAACAGCCTCGGGGTTTTTCTTGTATATTTTTAGAGCGGCATACAAAATACAAGGGGCTGTATTGCGCATAGTGGGTTCTAGCAGTAACTGGCTGTCTGTTACTTTATCTAATTGTCTTTTGACAAGTGTTTTATACCTTTTATTGGTTGAAATCAATATGTTTTGAGGGGGGATGACGTTTTCGAATCTGGCAAAGGTTTTCTGAATTAAAGAACTGCCCACACCCAACATATCGTGAAATTGTTTGGGATAGTCTTCGGTACTCATAGGCCAAAAACGCGAGCCTATACCACCGGCCATAATCACGGCGTAATAATTGGTGTTTTTCATTTTATTTTGGTGTTTAAACACATGTTACTTCGGCATTTTGCTGAAATAAATATTTTCTTTGGGTTTGAATTTCTATACATTCATAACGCGTCCTTCTTTTGACGCCTTTTTTAAAAACACGTTTGTTATGCTCAAAACAGGTTCCTGTTTCGATTTCAAAGATAAGTTTCTTATCGGTTTTTTCATCATAAAGACGCAATGCCAATGATAAATTAAAATCGGCATCTGTACGTGCCTTAGGGTTTATGAGATAATGCGCCAAAGGCGATAATATTTCGGACGGAAAAATGCTGTCATTTAAAAAAGGCAGCATAAGTTGTTTAAATGTTTCTTTCCACTCTCTTCCGTGTGGTTTTTTATTTCCAAAATTTTTATAAGCTACCAAATGGGCAATTTCGTGAATAAGGGTGATTAAAAACCTGAATTTATTTAAATCGCTATTAATACTTATTTTATAAGGCCCCTTATGGCTTGTTCTAAAATCACCGTGTTTGGTTTTCCTATTTTTCTTAATTTTTAATTCAAAAGGGTATTTTTCTAGGAGTAAATCGAGCAACCTAGTAGCTTTTTGTGGTACGTAATTAATTATTTTTGAGGTCAAACGGCTATTATTTTTTAAGGTGTGGTACTCGATACTTCTATAACTTTCCCGTTAAAATACCTTTGTCCGGTAAGGGCAAAGTTAACAATATAGGCGGCCATATCTTTAGCCGAAATAGGGGCTTTATAATTGGGAAAAGCTTTGGCCAACATCTCCGTCTGAACAGCACCCAAAGCCAGTGCGTTAAATGATATTTGTGTTTCTTTATATTCTTCGGCTAGCACTTCTGTCAAGGTAATCAGAGCGCCTTTTGACGAGCTGTAGGCCGATAAACCGGGAAATTTTAAGCTACCGCGCAAGCCACCCATACTCGATATATTGACCACATGACTGCCTTTTTTTAAATAAGGCATACAAATACGAATAAGGCGTGCCGGGGCAAAAACATTGACTTTATACACCGCTTCAAAATCTTCTGTATGGGTTTTAAAAAAAGGTTTGTTAATTAAATGTCCTGCACTATTTATAAGAATGTCAACCTTTTTCCAGTGCTGTTCAATAAAATTTTTTATTTTTTTAAGGTGCGATTCCTCTGTAATATCGGCAGATAAACAATTGATATTTTTGTGGTTGTACTTTGTAAGCGGAGCTGTATTTCTAGAAATAGCCAAAACATTATGACCGGCTTTGGCCAATTGTTTTGCCATTTCATACCCAATACCACTGCTCGTCCCTGTAATAATAATATTTTTAAAAGCCATTTTTATATCCATTTATCACCAACTAAAAATACAACTTATTTTGATATATTTACAAACCTTTAACGGTTTAAATATTAAAATTAATGAAAAAATTACTCCTATTAATCGGATTACTTATTACCACTCTAAGTTTTTCGCAAAGTTATTACTTGCACTGTGGCAAACTAATTGACACAGAAAACGGGAAAGTTCTGTCAAAAATGACAATTGTAGTTACTAAAAACACCATAACAAATGTGTTAAAGGGCTATATAAATCCTAGCGCCAAAACAGACAGCGTAATAGATTTAAAAAACAAAACGGTTATGCCGGGTTTGATTGACATGCACGTACATATAGAGCATGAGATGAGCCCGACACGTTATATAGAAAATTTCACATTAGACGATGTTGATGCCGCATTCAAATCGACTATTTTTGCCAAACGCACACTCATGGCCGGGTTTACAACGGTTCGCGATTTAGGGGGCAGTGGTGTCAATACCAAATTGCGCAATGCCATAAGAAAAGGTTATGTTATAGGGCCACGTATATATTCGGCCGGAAAAGCCATCGGTACAACCGGAGGTCATGCCGACCCTACAAATGGTGTACGTAAAGAGCTCATGGGTGACCCCGGTCCCAAAGAAGGCGTTATAAACAGTGTTGACGATGCCAGAAAAGCTGTAAGACAGCGTTATAAAAATGGCGCCGACGTTATAAAAATAACAGCTACCGGCGGTGTGCTTAGCGTAGCCAAAAGCGGTCAGAATCCACAATTTACCATTGACGAGGTTAAGTCTATTTGCCGTACCGCTAAAGATTACAATATGATTGTAGCGGCTCATGCTCATGGCGACGAAGGTATAAGACGCGCTGTAATTGGTGGCGTAAATACCATAGAACACGGCACACTTATGACAGAAAAAACAATGGATTTAATGATACAATACGGCACTTATTTGGTACCGACGATGACGGCTGGTAAAGAGGTAACAGAGAAGGCGAAAATTAAAGGGTTTTTCCCGGATATCATCGTCCCAAAAGCACTATCCATTGGACCCAAATCGCAAAATACGTTTAGAAAAGCCTTTAAAAAAGGCGTTAAAATAGCTTTTGGAACTGATGCCGGTGTTTTTCCGCACGGACAAAATGCCCGCGAATTTGTATATATGGTAGAAGCCGGTATGCCTGCTATAACTGCAATTCAATCGGCTACAAAAACCAATGCTTTTGTTTTAAAAAATGACAAATTGGGTGTGATTGCCAAAGAAAAGTTTGCCGATATTATAGCGGTTGACGGCAATCCTATAAAAGACATTTCGGTTATGAAAAAAGTATCTTTTGTAATGAAAAATGGAGTTGTTTACAAATCAGAATAAATCATTTATAATAGGCGAAGCGCCGCAGATGCCAGGTATCTGTAGCGCTTCTTTATTAAACGAAACCCGTTATTTTAAGTTTAAATCGGCCTCAATATTGACGATTTTAGCTATTTTTTTGGCAATTTTATTTTTAACGGCAATATTAAAATCGGCTACGGCAATATTAAAATTAGTTTTAAAATTCACCGTCCCGTTGGCTTCTCTTCTAAGAGTCACTTTTGTTTCAATCGGTTTTGTTGTGCCGTGAATAATCAAATTACCCTTTAGTGTAAATTCTTTATTCGTATCAGATAATTTCGTCGTGTTAAAACCAATTATATTACCTGTAAATTTTGCTTTAGGATAAGTATCCGATTCCATAAACTTCTTGTTGAAATGTTCTTCCATTAGCGATTTTTTAAATCTAAACCCTTTTATTAATGCGAGAATCTCAATACTACCATCGTCTTTTAAAATAGCACTTGTTGACGTGTTTTTAGCCGCTACAGGTTCAAAATTAGCCGTAGAAGCTTCAAAATTTAATGTTCCGGTTCTTGTAGCAAAACGTTGCTGTGCTATGGCGGTGAATCCTAAAGCAAAAAGAGTAATAGTAAATAATTTAATTTTCATAATTTTTATATTAATGTATTAAGCTTAGACCTGTCGTAAAATTTTTACTTACACTCTTTTAAAACATTTAGAAAATTTTAACACTTGCAAGGTCTTATTTAATTTTCCGACTGAAAGTACCGTACGCTAAAAAAGCAGAACACCCATAAATTATGAAAAAGAAAACACTTCTAATTGCAACTGTATTAATTCTAATTACCGGATTTACAGCTTATAAATATGTTTTTAAAGGATCTAGAGATATTAAAAGTGAATCAGCAGATTTGTCTATAACAGCTCTTCAGCTTAAAGCCGATTTTTTGTCAAATCAAAAGACCGCTAACACAAAGTATACAGGGGAAATTATTATCGTTAGTGGCAAGATAACTGAGAAAACAGAGAGAAGTATCACACTTGACGATGGCGTTATTTGTATCCTATCGGCTGATGAAAAAAATGCAATTGCATTAAATAGATTTGTTAAAATAAAGGGTAAAGTAGATGGCTATGACGATTTATTTGGACAAGTTAAACTTACTGAAAGTAGTCTGACTAATTAACTTTTAAAACATCTTTTCTTTTCTAAAATGACACTTCAGTTTTATGAGAAATTAAAAAAAAATATTACTTTTATAAAAAATTGAAGACGATTATACGAACTTTAGATGTTATAAATATCTATTTTTGTAATACTTAAGATTAAAATATCAAATTATTTTGATATCTGTTATTTGACATAAAAATACTGTTTTTTACTAATACCTGCCGTATTTTATATTTTTACCTTTACTGCATTGTACGAAGCAATAATATTACGCTACCTAAAAAACTTAAAATTATGAAAAAACATGTCCCCTTTTACTCACTTTTATTAGTCATCCCGTTTATGGCTTATTTATTTATTTCATTCAGTAACGGCGCTCCTTTGCAAGGTGTTACCGGATCTCCCGGCGACGAAGCCAACGCTTCTAACATAGGCCTCACAGTAGGAAACTGTATTGCCTGTCATGACAATGCAGCAAACTTTAACGCAACATTGTCTATTTCTACCAATATTCCAAGTGGTGGCTACGAACTCGGCAAAACATATGCCATAACCGTATCAACAACCTCTACATCTTTAGACAATGGCTTTCAAATTACTGCCGAAAATGGTGTGGCCGCAAAGGTTGGCACGTTTGCTATTACCGATGCCGTAAACACAAAAGCTGATGCTGCCGGACGTTTTGTTACACATACTTTTGCCAGTCATGAAGGTGTATCAAGTTGGTCGTTTAATTGGATAGCGCCCTCTAGCGATGTAGGAGTTATTACCTTTTACGCAGCCGGCGTAGCAGGAACAGATGGAACAGCAACAAATACACAGGTGGTTTTTACCTCTAAAACTATTGGTTCTGTATTATCGGTTAACGACAACCGTTTACTGCAATTCTCTATGTTTCCAAATCCGAGCGATAATTACGTAACGTTACAATTACCTTCTGATGTCAATAAGGTTCAAGTAAGCGTTTTTGATTATCTCGGCAAAGCCCTTCTTCAGAAATCCATCAGTTCAAATAATAATACTCTGGATATTTCCAGTTTAAGTGCGGGCATTTATTTTGTCAGAATTCAAACAGACTCTAAAGTAGGTACTAAAAAATTAGTAGTGCGATAAGGTAAAACAATTACTTTGATTCTCTAAAACTCAGTACTGTGCTGATAGGCTCCTATATCCGGGTTCACAGTGCGGCTAAATCCTAAAATATCGAAAGGTACATTTAAGGACGCCGATATGTCGGCTTTACCTATAGCTTCGGAATCTTTACCGATTTGTAATTTATTAAGGTCTGTATCCTCAAACTGCGCATTTCCGTTTATAATATTTGAAGTATAAAAATCCGTATTATCAAAATCGTATAAAACATCTGTTGCAAATGTATTATTCACGTCATTAAATTTTATTAAGTTATTTTTGAATTGATATGCAAAAGTGCCGCCTTCTTTTTTATCTAAAATCATTTCAATACTTTGATTGCCATCTATAATACAGTTGGTAAAATTCGCCTCAATAAGATTTCGAATAATAAATGATTCGGCACCGGTATTATCAGTAAAACCGACATAATTATTAATCAGTAAAGTTGGAAATTGTCTAAAACCATTGTTAAAATAGTTGGCAAAAGTGCAATGTGTGAAATTATAAGTCCCTCCCATAGTACAAGCTAAAGATGATTGACCGTTATTGGCTATGACAAGGTTTTTACCTTCAATATATGTTTCACGTCCTAAAATACCAAAATTTGAAGTGTTGTAAATCTCTGTATTATTTAAGGTTAAAGTCGGTATTGAGCCGGTGCCTATAGAATCGGCTAGCACTCCGATAATACTGTTTTTTATAAGTGCATTATTTATTCGATTGTTTTTGCTGCCGGCACGTAACCAAATAGTTCCCCATTGACCGGCTGTATTTTCAAATGCAGGTTCTAACCTATCTCCCTGAAAAACAACTTTATCAGACAAAGTTCCTCTGACATCTAAGGTAGCATTTTTACCCACTATAATACCCGAGTCTTCGTGAAAATGTAAGGCACTCCCTGCATTTATTGTAAGTGTTGCATTTTCGGGCACCCCTAAATAACCATAAATAACATAGGGTTTGTCATTAGTAAAGGTTGTATTCCCGTTCAACATAAAACCATTTACTTCTATAGGGTCGCCACTGGCATCAATACCCAATACTATGGTTTCTTTTATACCGTTGGCATCTCGTGAAGGGAATAAAAAATGAGCATCTTGTACCAAAGTAACCAAATTTACTTTTTGTTGATTTATACCTGTGTCGAATAATATTTTATCTGTATAAAGCGGATTGGTAACGGCGTTAAAGTCTATTGTGGCTTCTACAAAAACGTAGATACTGTCGTGAGCTAAAATATCTATATTTTCAAAATTTTTACCGGGAATGCCGTCAACATTAAGGCGATAAAATGATGCCAACCCTTTTTCTAAACTTATTTGCGGAATTGTTATGGCATCATTACTTTTATTATATACCTTAAACTGTCGCGTACTTGAACTTGTGTTGGTGAAAACCGTGTCTAAAAAAATGGTATCTTTTGAAAAACTGAGACTTCCCGAGCTTAAAATGGTATTAAAATCTTTTCTACAAGAGGTGTAAAATACGAGACCTATTATACTAAAATACAAAAGAGGTTTTCTGATAAATCTATACATATAAAAGGCTTATAGATAGTGTAACGCTAGGGTTTAGCATATATTTTAATTTCAAATAGCTTGTCCCAATTTTTTCCGGTAACAAACAAACGATCTGTTTTGGAATCATAGGCTATACCGTTTAACACAGCATCTTCGCCATTTTTTGTAATTTTCTTTTCCAAACCGTTAAGGTCTATTACTCCTTCTATTGTACCGTTTACCGGATTAATAATTAGTATGGTATTTTTTTGCCACACATTGGCATATATCTTACCTTTAATGTATTCTAACTCATTTAGTTCTTCGGCTTTTCTCGTATTGGTATAAGCCTCTATAAAATGTGTTTCTTTTAAGGTTTTAGGGTCTAAAAACCAAATGCGTTCGGTGCCGTCTGATTTTATTAAAGTTGTATCGTTATGCGTTAAACCCCACCCTTCTTTACTTTGAGCATAAGGAAAGTTTTTTACAAAAGAAAAGTCCTCTAAATTAAAAATGAAGCCCATTTTCTTTTGCCAAGTCAACATATAAATTTCTCCGTTAAATATTGTCATTCCCTCGCCAAAATACTGTTTTTCTAAAGCCTTTTTCTTAATGACTTTTCCTGTTTTTAAAACGACTTTTCGCAAACCGGACTTACCGTGTTGCCCCGTACTTTCGTAAATAAAGCCCTCATGAAATTCTAGGCCTTGTGTAAAAGCTGTAGCATCGTGCGGATACTCATTAACTATTTTATAGGTGTATATTACAGGTTGTTTTGAAGCCAAAAAATAGATAGTATTATTTAATTGCTTACTTTTTCCTTGAAAATAAACAATCGCTTTTACAGCGTGCTTACCCAACCGTTCAGCTT
>CAZMBM010000006.1:0-24229 GCA_964564475.1 uncultured Flavobacteriaceae bacterium
TATAGATTGATTAAAGTGTACTAATGCCAACAATGGTTATAATTCAGCGTGGCTTCTATCCTATTTTGGAAAAATTAGTATCTTTAGCAAGCCTCCTCATCCCACTCCCGTCTAAACCTAAGCATTTCGGCATCAATCATTTTTTTAGATTGGCTTATTAAATAATCGACGTCATCTGATAAAATAGGCTCTAAATAACTTATTTTAATCTCGGTACGCCATTTTCCAAAACATCTAAAAAAATGAGGAATAAAAGTTTCATCACTAATCCAAGCATCAGAAAGATACTTAAAATCTATGGCAATGGGCAAAACAGGCACACCTAATTGTGCGGCTACAATAAACCCTCCGGGCTTAAAAGCAATAGTGGTGGGCTCAATATGTGTAGTCCCTTCGGGTGCCAGTAAAATAGAGTAGCCCTTTTTTAAAACGGCATTCATTTTGGTTAAAGTATCTTTCCGACTGGCCCTTTCTTCACGTTTTACAAAAATAACACCCGTTGTCTTACATACATTGCCAATTAAAGGCCACGAAGCCACTTCAATTTTACCTACCGGATAGGCCAAGATGTTTTTTAAAATAACAATAGGGTCAAAATAGCTGCGGTGATTAAAAACTATTAAACCCGACCGCGTGAATTCTTTACCATAGGTAGTTATTTTAGCTCCTAAAATCTTAATGATAATTCTAATAATGGTACGGCGATATACAATACCTCTGTACAACTTTTTATTCTTGTCTTTATAAAAAAGATTGGTAAACAAAATAAAAGCATAAATAATAATCGCTACCAGTAAAAAAAGGAGCAATCTTACAAATGCCAATACCATTCTTAAAACGACCATCTATTTAAAATAGCTAAAACTTTTTTGAGGATCTATTTCTAACAATGACTTGTAAATAAGCCTGATAACATTTTCAACATCATCTTTATGAACCATCTCTACAGTGGTGTGCATATAGCGTAAAGCCAGAGATATTAAGGCCGATGGCACGCCGCCATTGCTGTAGGCAAAAGCATCGGTATCGGTACCTGTTGAGCGCGATGAGGCCAAACGTTGAAACGGTATCTTTTCTTTTTCGGCAGTGTTTATAATAAGTTCGCGTAAGTTGTTTTGAACGGCTGGTGCATAGCTGATAACGGGGCCGTCACCACATTTTGTTTCGCCTTCTTTCTTTTTGTCTATCATAGGCGTTGTGGTATCATGACACACATCGGTTACTATAGCCATATTGGGGTTTATGGTATGGGTAATCATTTCGGCACCACGCAAGCCAATTTCTTCTTGTACCGAATTGGTTATATACAAACCAAAAGGGAGTGTTTTTTTATTTTCTTTGAGAAGACGTGCCACTTGGGCAATCATAAAGCCTCCCATACGGTTGTCTAGCGCCCGACACACGAAATTGTTTTTATTCAGAATCATAAATTTATCGGGATAGGTAATAACACAACCCACATGTACACCCAACTTTTCTACATCTTCTTTAGTTTGACAACCAACATCGATAAAAATATTGTCTAATTTAGGTGTTTCTTCTTTACCTTTTAAGCGTGTGTGAATGGCCGGCCAACCAAAAATACCTTTAACTATTCCTTTTTTTGTGTGGATATTAACACGTTTTGACGGGGCAATTTGATGGTCGCTACCTCCATTACGAATGACGTAAATCAATCCCTCCGGCGTGATATAATTAACATACCATGAAATTTCGTCTGCGTGACCTTCTATAACGACTTTAAAGTCTGCTTTGGGATTTATAACACCCACAGCCGTTCCGTAACTATCTGTTATAAAAGTATCTACGTAAGGCTTCATGTAGTCCATCCATATTTTTTGACCAGCGCTTTCATAGCCGGTCGGTGCGGCATTATTCAAATATTTCTCTAAAAAATCAAGGGCGCTTTTATTTAAAATAGATTTCATCTTTCGGTGTTTTTTAATTAATAAGACCCACAAAAATACAATTATTATTAAGGAATTTTTCTCGTATTTTTGAATTATCATTAAAACAGAGGTATGCGCTATATTATTTTTCTATTTTTATTGAGTTTTTTTAACTCACAAGCGCAAGAAAGAGAGGAGTTTAAAAGAGACTCTCTTCTTAAAAAATACAACTTTATAATTATTCAAAACGATTCGGCTACCATAAATTTACAGCCTGTTTTTGTTTTAAACCACTTGCGTTTTAAAAATTCTCGCGAAGGCATTTACTATTATTGGTATCGCAAAAAAGTCCTTAAAACCTACCCTTACGCCACATTGGCCGCAGAAAGATTAACGGCTCTTAACAAACAACTTGAGGCGATTAAAAAAAAGCGTAAACGCAAAAAGCATATCAAAAAAATTCAGAGATATATGCAAGGTGAATTTACCGATCAACTTAAAAAAATGACGCGCTCTGAAGGGCGTATTCTTATAAAACTAGTCTATAGGCAAACAGGTAAAACCGTTTTTAATTTGATAAGAGAATACCGTAACGGATGGAAAGCTTTTTGGTATCAAACGACTGCCAAACTCTTTAAACTGTCGCTAAAAAAGGAGTACCACCCCGAGACATCGGGTAAAGATTTTATTATTGAAGATATTTTACAACGTGCTTTTATTGACGGTAATCTAATTCCACAAGATCCGAAAAAACCCATTGATTTCGAAAAAATAAGTGCCCAATATAAAAATATTGAATACGAAAAAGAGATCACATCCAAAGATTAATGTTTGAAGACAATGTTTTTAACTTTGTCCTGAAGACTTCAAAACGCTAGTCTTCTTCCAAGCCAAGAACGTCAACGCCTTGTTCAAAAATAACGTCAACGGGAATATTGGCTTCTGTTAAGCGATCTAAGTCGGCCTGTAATTGTGTGTTTATAAGGCCTTTTTGTTGCACCAATTCTTCGACAGCATTATAATCACCCGCGCCTTGAAGGCTTAAAATAAGTTGCGACAAATCTTTCATAGCTACAGCCATTTTGTCGTAATTAACACTGTAAGTACCCTTTTCATCTCTAGTAAAAGCCCCTTTTTCTTTAAAAAAGTTAAAGCGTACCATATTGGCAATGCCATGGGCATCGGCGGCGCCAAAACGCACCGATCTAAAAATACTGGCTAAAAAAGTGGTCATATATTCTTTCATATCGCCGTCCAGTTCGCCTTTGGCATGCAATTGTTGTACCATATAGAGTCCTAAAATATCGGCTTTACCTTCTTCTAAGGCTGAGTAATATTTTTTTAAAGCTGTACGGACAGTCCCTTTACCATTAATGGTCTTTTTAATTCCCAAGCCATGGGCTACTTCATGAAACATAGTGTTGGCAAAAAAAGCATCGAAAGTTATGTATTGTTGTTGGTCTTTGGCTATTAATTCTTTAGCTATGGGGACTAATATTTTATCGAATTTAGCACGCATAGCATTTTTTAGTTGCAAACGGCGTGAGCCTTTTTGTAGTTGTACTTTCTCGTCATTTGGTAAATTTATGGCAATAGTTTTACCGCCCGAGTTACAATCGCCGGCATAATACACAACGTCATAAGCATTTAAATCTGATTTAGCCGCCGGCTTTTCTTGTTTATACCTAGCTTCTACCGGTAAATTGGCTTGTAATTCGGGTAAAAAACTGATAAATTTTGCCAGTTTTTTACTCCATTCCATATCCTTAATAAGTACATAAGCTTCGTGGGCAGCTTTATAACCAAACATTTTATCTTCATAAGTTTCAATGGGACCAATAACAATATCCAACTGATTGGTTTTCATATCCATCCAGGCCATATCGCTTTTAAAGTAATCGTCATTTAGCAGGGCTTTGGCACGTAAATACAAATATTTCTTCAGACCTTTATTATCGGCTAATTTAGCCGCTTGTCCTAATAATCCCGCCACTTGCTTTACTTGTTTTTCGAACATGATATGATAGGGAACGGTATATAAATTACCCGTTTCTTCATCACGTCTTATAAAGGTATATAAGTTTTTTTTATCAGCTGATTTAAACGCTTCAAATTCTTCTTTTCGCATATCTTGCGGATAAAAATTAGCCCCATCGGGCTTTGGCCCTACACCTTCAATAAAAGGCTTGTTATTGTCTAATCTGTCCCAAGGGCCATAATTTATAATGACAAATTCTCTTGTCGCTTCGTCATTAATGCTGTTCAGTAAAACCTCTTTATCGCCATAAGCTTCATGCCAAAACAAATCGTTCATCATATCGGCGGCTTTTATTAAAAGAGGGAGCATTTTTTTTTGATTTACACTCAACTTACTCAAGTCGCTTGTGAGTTTTACCGATACATATTTTTGAATGTTTTTTTTCATATCCGATTTAAAATCGGTTACAGTTACTTGTTTCTTAGGATTACGAGGCCTATCGGTTTTACAACTCGAAAATCCTATAAAAAAAATGACTATTGCTAAAATATTTATTTTCATTTTTAGATTTTTATTGTTTCTTAAAATCGTCTAAAACTTTAGTAATGGCTTCGTTAACATCTTTTTCGTCTGTTTTATAGGCCATGTCGAGACTTTTTTTATCAGGAAACTGTTCTATCATCACCGTGGTAGAAGGAAAAGCAAAATCAACACCTAAAGCTTTGGCTAACTTAACAATGGCAATATGCAAACGATGTTTTGATGATTGTTCTTCGTTCCAACCCAAATTTGTAAAATACGTGTTCATTAAAATGAGTAAAGCCGAATCGCCAAAACCGGTAAACTCAACATTATACGCATCACTACGTGTATCTGGATGTGCTTTAATAAGTTCTCTAATACCTTTTACAAAAGCTTCTATTAATTCAGGCGGCGTATCATAACGCAAACCCAACTGTGTATTATAACGTCGATATAAACGTAAACCCTTGTTGTTTACAACCATCTCTGCCAATGTTGAATTAGGTATTTGAAACAAAGAGGTGTCGGCCGCCCGAACACGTGTCGATCTAAAACCTACGGCTTCTACAGTTCCCACAACTTCTCCTGCTTCTATCCAATCGCCTATTTGAAAAGGCTGATCTAGAAATATCATAAAAGTACCTATAAGGTTTTTAACCGTATCTTGAGAGGCTAAAGCTACTGCTAAACCACCGATAGACAGACCTGCTATTAAGGTTGTAGTGTCGACACCAAAGAGTTTTAGAAGGTTAAAAATACCTATTATAATAACCAGCCCACGTAGTAAATTATTTAAGATAGGCACCAATTGGTCGTCTAATTTGCTTTCTGTACGCGAGGCAACATCGGCATAGACTTGCATCACAACCTGCACCAATTTTAAGAAAACATAGATCCAAAAAACGGTTCGGGCAATATCTAAGCCTAAAAATAAAAAACTACTTATACTTACGGGAAACTCGAGTATTGGCAAACCTTTCTCTATAAACCAAAAAGCGAGAATTAATGTAATGGGGCGCGACAATTTTCTAATAGCTTGGGTTACTTCTTCGGAGGTGTTTTTCACTAAAACACTTTCAATTCTTTTTAAAACACTAAATATAAGTCGCTTAAATAAGTGGAAGAGAAATACTCCCAAAGCAATTAAAATGGCAAGCCCTACAATTTGCCAAAATTCTATCCCTAAAACAGTATTGTGCATAGAATCGGGTATAAGGCCTTTTATAAATGTGCTTCCCCAGGGGAAAACTTGGTTGTACATCTTGTTTATTTGACTAACCGTTTGCTCTGAGTAATACCAACTGTCTCCCACTTTTTCTAGAAATATTTCGGGCATTTTATTAGGAAACAAATAATAAACCTGTGCTTTTGACACACGTGTAGTGTCTCTATAATTAGGATTTTTAGGTAACTTATCTACATTCACAAACAAGCCACGCCCGTCTAATATCTTTTTGAGCTTTATTGCTTTTTGTTCAGCTTGTTTCCCTTTTAATCCATAAATAGTTTTGGCCGCCAATTTGGGTTGGTAAGAATCGGCTTGTAAAAAATGTAAATGGGTGTAAACCGTGGCATAAGGTGAATTTAATTTGGCTTGTGCTGTTGGTTGTTGTGCAAAACCAATAAATCCTATAAACAATAAAAACGTTAAAATATACTTCATATTAAAATAGTGTTAATCTGTGTTAAAGCAAAATTAAAAGCTTTTCAAAAATAAACCTTTTAACTTTAGTTTGCCCAAAGCATTGTAATAAATTATAAAAATCTCAAAAAGAATAAAACATTTATAATTTAGATTTAGTTAATATGTTTGACAAGAATGTCCTTTTAAGGTATTCTTCCTTACTTTTTAATAATAAGTTTTTGTCCTATAGACAACGCATTAGAAGAGAGTTTATTCCATATTTTCAAATCGGCTACAGCCACACCAAATTTACGTGAAATAGAATACAAGGTATCACCTTTTACAACAAAGTAACGGGTTGTTTTAAGAGCTGTTTTAGGCTGTTTTTTTACTTTTTGACTATCACTTTTAACTATTGCCTCTTTTTTATTGACTTTCCGTTTATAGCGTCTTGGGTGTAAAACCTCTTCATCGTAACGGTACAATTGGTAATTTTCTATAATATTTATAAGCTTTTTGGGGTATTTAGGGTCTGTAGCGTAACCTGCTTTTTTAAGTCCCCGTGCCCATCCTTTGTAATCGTCTTTTCTAAGTTTAAACAAAAAAGAATACCGTCCCCTTTTTGTTAAAAATAGTGAATGATCTTTAAAAGAGCCTATGGGGTGTGGGTATTTTCTAAAACACTCGCCTTTTCTATCGTCATCGTGATAAACACGATCGCCTCGCCACTCTTTATGACATTTTACACCGAAATGATTGTTAGATTTTAAAGCCAATTTGCTTTTACCACTACTCGATTCTAAAACACCTTGAGCCAAAGTGATACTGGCCGGAATTTTATATTTTTTCATTTCTATTATAGCTAGAGGCGCAAAATTTTTAATGTAATTTAAGGTTACCAAACGCGGATTTACAGCCTTGGCTTTTACTTTTCTAAAAACATAATGGGCTTCTTCTATATCTTCTTTAGGGATAACAACAACCGCTTTGTCATGCTTTTTGGGCGTGTAACGCTTGTATTTTACCGTCCGCTTATGAGAACCGCAACTCGTTAAAAACACAATACTTAAAACAATCAAACTTATCTTTTTATAAAACATCTTTACTGTAGTTCTAAATTAAATTTTTTCTTCAAAAGCGTATTCATACCCTTATTCCCTTGCAAACCTCCTGTGTGAATTACCAAAATTTTCGTACCTTTTTTAAAATAATCTTTTTGTATTAAATCAGCCAAACCAAATAACATTTTACCAGTATAAACAGCATCTAAAGCCACAGCTGTCTCGGCTTTAAAATCGTTTATAAATGTAACTAATTCTTTAGAAACTTTGGCATAACCACCAAAATGATAGTCGGTAATGAGCTGCCAATTATTTTTAGGCTTAATTAATTTTTTAATTTCTCTATTTAAAAAATCTCCTTTTAAGGCGGGAAATCCCAAAATTTTTTGATGTGATTTTGAGCTGTTTATCAATCCTGCTATCGTCCCACCTGTACCCACTGCCACACAGACAAAATCGAATACGGAATCTTCTTTTTTTAGTATTTCTTCACAGCCCTTAACGGCTAATTGGTTTGTACCGCCTTCGGGCACATTATAAAAGTCCCCGAATTCTCGGTGTAATTTTTTTAAAAAACTTCGGGTATTTTTTAAACGAAACGCTGTTCTTGACACGAATTTAAAAACCATTCCGTATTTATGAGCCAATTGTAATGTGGGGTTTTTTGCAAGCGTTTCTTCAAAATTATTTCTTAGTTCGTCGCCACGAATGACGCCAATAGTTTTAAAACCAAATAAATGTCCTGCTGCTGCCGTTGCCGCTATATGATTGGAATAAGCACCGCCGTAAGTTAATAAAGTTGAAAAGCCCTCGGTTTTAGCTTTTAATAAATTGTATTTTAGTTTCCTAAACTTATTACCCGAAATATCGGGATGCAATAAATCTTCACGTTTAATTACCACCTCTACATCCTTAACAGAAGCTAATAACCAATTAAGCGGTTCATTTAAAATAGATTTGCTGTTAAAAAACTGCTGCAAATTGTTACTTTTAAGTATTTTTGGTAAAAATAATTTTATTTTCTTTAACTATGAGCGTCCGTAAAATTTTTATTGCAGTTGTTTTAATCAGTTTTTACAATTTATCATACAGTCAAAATTCTTATATATTAAAACCGGATAGAGTATTTGACGGATATGCTATGCATAACAATTGGGTTGTTCAGGTTTCTAATGATACTATTGCCTACGTAGGTAGTTTAAATAAATTAAAAAACTTTGACAAAAGTAATCTCAAAATACTTGAGGGTACAACACTTTTGCCTGGTATGATAGAGGGGCATGGCCATATGTTTTTGTATCCGTACAATCAAAAATCTTGGAATGACCAAGTACTTAAAGAATCACAATCTTATCGTGTTGTTCGTGCCACCGTTCATGCCCAAAACACTTTAAATGCCGGATTTACATCTTTTCGCGATTTGGGAACCGAAGGTGCCGGTTATGCCGATTACGGCCTAAAAAAAGCCATAAATGACGGTATTATTAAAGGCCCTCGATTAGAAATATGCAGTAAAGCCATTGTAGCCACAGGCAGTTACGGCCCTAAAGGTTTTGCGCCGGAAATTAAAATACCACTTGGTGCAGAAGAGGCCGATGGCGAAAATCTCATTAAAGTTGTGCGTTCTCAAATAAGTGCCGGTGCCGACTTTATTAAAGTTTATGCCGATTACAGATGGGGTAAAAATAAGGAGGCTATGCCTACTTTTAGTATTGACGAACTCAAACTAATTGTAAAAACTGCCAGTAGTAGCGGCCGTTATGTTGCCGCTCATGCGGCTACTGCCGAAGGGATGCGCCGTGCTATAGCCGCCGGTATTAAAATTATAGAACACGGTGACGGAGGGACTCCTGCCATTTTTAAATTGATGAAAGAAAAAAATGTGGCTCTATGTCCCACTTTGGCTGCGGGTTATTTTATGGCCATTTACAAAGGTTGGAAACCCCATCGTCAACCAACACCAAACAGAATCAAACAAAAAATAAAAAGCTTTAAAGAAGCCCTAAGAGCAGGTGTAACAATTGTAGCCGGAGGTGATGTGGGTGTTTTTACTCACGGGAATAATGTCATTGAATTAGAAATGATGCAAAATTACGGTATGACCAATTTAGAAGTCTTAAAATCGGTTACTTCAACAAGTGCTAAAGTGTTGGAAATGTCAAAAGTAGGTGTCTTAAAGAAAGGTAACTATGCTGATTTGGTAGTTGTAAGAGGTAATCCTTTAAAAAATATAAGTGTGTTAAAGCAAGTAAAAATGGTTGTTAAAAATGGTGAAATTGTTTTAAAAAAGTAATTGTAAACCCTATTTTTGCCCAATGAATACAGAACAACAAAACGCTTCTGACCTCTATTATGTTTCTAAAGAAGGTTTTAGAGTCTTTACAGAGAAATATCATTTACTACGTGGCTATTGTTGTACAAATAATTGTCGTCATTGCCCCTACGGTTTTGATCCTAAAACCCATAAAATTAATCTTAATAAAAAGACTAAATGAGTACTTTTCATAAAGCCATAAAGCAAGGTATCCCCAAAACATTACCACAAGCTAGAGCATACGACCCAAATATCAATCACGCACCAAAACGCAAAGATATTTTAAGTAATAGCGACAAAAAACTGGCATTACAAAATGCTTTGCGCTACTTTGAACCCAAACATCACGCTACTTTAGCCAAAGAATTTTTAGACGAATTAAATACTTATGGCAGGATTTACATGTACCGCTTTAGACCCGATTATGAGATGTACGCTCGTCCTATAGAGCACTATCCGGGTAAATGTACTGCGGCCAAGGCCATTATGCTGATGATTCAGAATAATTTAAATCCGGCTGTAGCCCAGCACCCACACGAACTCATAACTTATGGCGGTAATGGGGCTGTATTTCAAAACTGGGCTCAGTATTTATTAATTATGAAATATTTATCTGAAATGACCGATGAGCAGACATTGGTTGTGTACTCAGGACATCCGATGGGCTTATTTCCATCACCCAAAAATGCCCCACGTGTTGTTGTGACTAATGGCATGATGATACCTAATTATTCAAAACAAGACGACTGGGAAAAATACAATGCTTTAGGTGTTACCCAATACGGCCAAATGACAGCCGGCAGTTATATGTATATAGGGCCACAAGGTATCGTTCACGGCACAACAATTACCGTACTAAATGCCGGAAGAAAAATTGCCAAACATGGTGAAGGTTTAGCAGGTAAACTATTTGTCACCTCAGGTTTGGGAGGTATGAGTGGTGCCCAACCAAAGGCAGGAAATATTGCCGGTTGTATTACGGTTGTTGCCGAAGTAAATCCAAAAGCTGTACACACGCGTCACAGTCAAGGCTGGGTTGATGAAGTTATTGACAACACAGAAGGACTAATTACTCGTGTTAAACGTGCCAAGGCCGGCAAAGAAGTTGTTTCTTTAGCTTACCTAGGTAATATTGTTGAGGTTTGGGAAGCCTTTGACGAGGCCAATCTTTTTATAGATTTAGGAAGCGATCAAACCTCTTTACACAACCCTTGGTCCGGAGGCTATTATCCTGTAGGGCTGAGTTTTGACGAAGCCAATATTATGATGTCTTCGCAACCCGATGAATTTAAAAAACACGTACAAGAATCGTTAAGGCGTCAAACAGATGCCATAAATAAACATACGGCAAAAGGTACTTACTTTTTTGACTATGGCAATGCCTTCTTATTAGAAGCTTCACGTGCCGGTGCCGATATTATGGATGCCTCAGGGACACATTTTAAATATCATTCGTATGTAGAAGATATTATGGGACCTATGTGTTTTGACTACGGCTTTGGCCCTTTTAGATGGGTATGTACAAGTGGCAATCCGGTCGATTTAGCCGTAACCGATACTATTGCTACAGACGTTTTAGAAAAGCTTAAGAAAGTATCTCCCATAGAAATACAACAACAAATGCAAGACAATATTACGTGGATAAAGGGGGCACAAGAAAACAAATTGGTTGTGGGTTCTCAAGCCCGTATTCTTTATGCCGATGCTGTTGGGCGTATAGAAATTGCCCAAGCTTTTAATGAGGCTATTGCAGATGGTACGCTTTCGGCACCTGTGGTTTTAGGCAGAGACCACCATGACGTATCTGGCACAGATTCACCTTTTAGAGAAACCTCAAATATATACGACGGCTCTAGCTTTACAGCCGATATGGCCATACAAAATGTTATTGGCGACAGCTTTAGAGGCGCCTCTTGGGTGTCAATACACAACGGCGGCGGTGTAGGCTGGGGTGAGGTTATAAACGGCGGATTTGGTATGGTTCTTGATGGAAGTGAAACCATGGCTAACAACTTAAAATCGATGTTATTTTGGGACGTTAACAATGGTATTTCAAGGCGCAGTTGGGCCAGAAATAAAGAAGCTATCTTTTCTGCCAAACGTGCCATGAAAAATAATAAAAACTTAAAAATAACACTACCTAATTTAGTAGAAGAGAGTATTTTAAATAAAATCATTTAAAATATTAAATTGTACTTTAGAACATGTAATGTTTCACCTAACTGAAACTAAAAATATAATTAAGATGAAATTTTTTAAAATAACTGCAATTCTATTTTTATTTATTGCCAGTTCGTGTGTATCGGTAAGAGTAACATCCGACTATGATTCTAATGCCGATTTTTCTAAATTTAAGACCTTTGCCTTTTATAAAAAAGGTATAGAAAAAGTAGATTTATCTGACCTCGACAAACGGCGTATTTTACACGCTATTGAAAATGAACTTTTAGCAAAAGGCATGACTAAATCTAAAAAACCAGATGTTCTGGTAAATATTTTTACAAAATCACGTGAAAAGATTGATGTCTTTGATGATAGTTATTACGGTTGGTATCCTTGGTATTACGGCTACGGCTTTTATGGTTTTGATTTATACAACAACAATGTAATCAGATCTACAGAAGGCACTTTATTTATTGACCTCATCGATGCCAAAAAAAAGGAATTGGCTTGGCAGGGTATCGGAATTGGTTTACTGAACTTCACTGCTAATAAGGCCAAAAAAGACGCACGCATCAAAGAATTTGTTACGGAAATAATGAAAAAATACCCTCCGGAAAACTAAATTTACAGAGGGTATCAAAGGTAGTTAGTTAAATTTTTAGTCTATTAATTCTATATTTACTGTTTCAGGTGTTTTGACCCTATAATTCGCTTTAATTTTCAACCTCGATTTTACATTAAATATCTTAAATATTCTGCCACGCTTAGATTTATTTAAAATACTAATAGCTCTGGTTGTTAATTTATTACCATAAATCTTAAGCGTAGGTTGGTTTGAAGGTTTAAAGCTAAATTCCGTCACCACCGCCTCATAATCAGAGTCGGGAAATACTACATCTATTGTAGCCATTCTTAAACTTGCTTTTGTAAGTTTTATCACACCGCGACTATTGGCTTCTTTTCCTCTTATACTTACATGCGGTACCGGAAGCCTTCCTATATTAGTAGATGTATTTTTTTTGACATCATCAAGCTTGTTTGTAGAAACTTTCTTTGGATGTCTATTTTGAGTTTTCGGCTTTGGTTTTGATATGACAGCATATGATTTGTTAAAATACAATAATATATCATGGGTGCCTTGCCTAATATTTAACTCTCCTTCAAGGGGATGCTCACCCAACTCACTAGGAGCTTTAAAAGATATCGCCACTTCGCCATCACCATAGTTGTGCTCATCGATTTTATTTCCATTGACTATCACATTTGTAGGAACCAAATTCTCTGATGCCTTACTAATGAATAATGTCCCCTTAACTTTATCTCCCGGGTAATATTTAGATTTCTCTAATACAACATCTATACGATAGGCGTTAGCATCAACCTGCTCGTCTCCCATAATTGTTGACATTAAACGCTTTTCTACAGCTACAATATTTGATTGTAACAGTGTTAAATTGGCCAATGACGCGGCATTTGAAACCGATTTAAATTGATATGCCAGCCAATTTTCTTCTTTATTGTTTAATATTTTAACCGGTTTTATATTAAAAAGAGAATCGAGTAAGCTTTTTGTTTTAGGAAAATCATTATTTAGCGCTAAAGTTACTTTTCTTTTAAAAGCCTCTAAACTATCTAAAAATTGAAGGCCTTGTTTTGTAATGTCTTTATTAGAAAAATACTCTTTTTGTAAAGAATTTATAAGCTTTTCCTTACCAGAGTTAGGTTTAAAGTTTCTAACATGACTTTTAACTGAATCTAAATAATTAAAATAGGTATCGGCAATAGAGGTAACATTTAAAATTAAACTGTATTTATTTTTAAACGTGTCATCTAGATTAGCCGTGTACTCTAAAGTAGCTATATCATGCTTTAAATCGGCTTTTTTAAGCGCATTTAAACTTTCTGTTTTTTGTGTCAGTAGTTGTATCGTGTAATCTGTCTTGAAATTATTACAAGACATCACCAACAAAGCAATGAGGAAAGCGTAAAAGTGTTTCATATGCAATACGTTTTGAAAAAATCTAAATAAATCCCCCAATTATCTTTAGATTAAACTCATTTTAGAAATGTAAATATACATAAATACTTACAAATTATATATTTGCACTATCATTTTTTTTAACAAAATTTTAAGGCGCTTTTTTTTGCATTTTAATAATGTCTAAGACTCTTATTAAGACCTTAAAAGTTTATAGGCCGCATCAACAGAGATGGGAAGTGTTTCTGTATGATGTGTAATAAAGTACTCTAAATAATATCTTCCTTTATTTTTATCGAGGTTGTTTTGGAAGGATATTTTTCCATATAAGTAATAAAAGCGTAAGTCATTAGAATGCAACATAATAGCTCTGGTTAAAACGGCAAGTGCTTTTTGAGGTTGCTTTAAATACACATCGTACAATTCTGCCAATCGGTAATAAGAATTTTTAGATCCGGAGACGGCCACGGCTCTTTTAAAATAAACCGCTGCAATCTTATATTTTTTTGTGTATTTGGCAATGCGTCCTTTGGCTAAGATTCCATCTATTTCACTTATCTCTTCAAGCTGATTGGCATATAGTTTTGCCTTAGAAGTACTTCCGCCCAGAAAAAAAGGCATCCGTAAATACATTTCGATTAAAGCCCATCGTGTATCAATATGATGTTTGTTTAATCTAGCGGCTTTTAAAAATTCGCTTTTTACCTTACTGATATAGAAAATAGCTTTTATTTTATTACCTTTCAATAGTTTAAACCCTAAGGACGCTCCGTATTTGTAATGGTAATCGGCATTTTTATTATCTTTTTTAATAAGTTCTTTATAAATAGATGCTGCACGATGCCAATCTCTACTTTTTAAAGCCAGTTCGCCTAATTTTTCACACTCAAAATTCTTTGTATCTGATTTTAAAGTTGAGTGTAAAAAAAGTGAATTTACAGCTTGATTCTTTTCAATAATAAAAGATTCGTCGTTTGGCACATTTAAATCAGATTGTGCTAAGGTTACAGAAGTAATGAGTAGAAAAACACTTTTTAGAAGCAGACGCATAAACTAAGATTTATCATTAACAGTCGTTTTAAAAAAATTTAATTACTGTAAATCCGTTAAAAAACATCTATTTTTTCTTGAATATTCTCCCATTGCGTCATTAATTTGTCTAACTCTAATTTTTTGTTTTGATATGAGTTAAAGAAATCGGAATGTGAATTATCAAAATTGTTGTGTTGTATTTGAACCTCTAAAGTTTTGATATCTTTTTCTATTCGAGTTATTTTGTGTTCAAGAGAGCTCAAGCTGTTTTTGAGTTTTTTGTACTCTTTTTCCCTATTTTTTATATCTTCTCTGTTTGAGTTAAGCGATTTCTTTGAAGTTGCTTTTTTTTCTTTTTTTTCTAAAATTCGTAAATCGTCTAGGTTGTGTTGTTCTAAATAGTAGTTTATATCGCCTAAATATTCACGTATTTTGTGATTTTTAAATTCGTACACTTTATTGGTCAAGCCTTGTAAGAAATCACGGTCGTGAGACACAACAATAAGCGTTCCTTCAAAGGCAGAAAGGGCTTGTTTTAATACATTTTTAGACTGAATATCCAGATGATTTGTCGGTTCGTCCATAACCAAAACATTAAATGGGCTGAGTAACATTTTACACAAGGCTAAACGGTTGCGTTCGCCTCCCGAAAGAACCTTTGCTTTTTTATCTATGGCATCTTCGCCAAAGAGAAAAGCGCCTAAATAATCGCGTATCTTTATTCTATTTGTATCGTTAGCGGCATATTCCATAATCTGAAGAACCGTTTTCTCTCCATCTAAATAATCGGATTGGTTTTGGGCAAAATAACCTATTTCTACATTGTGACCCAACTTGAGAAAGCCTTCGCACTCTAGTTCTTTAACAATTATTTTAGCCAGTGTTGTTTTTCCTTGGCCGTTTTGACCCACAAAGGCAATTTTACTATTGCGCTCTATAAGTAAATCAATATTCGATAAAACATTATTATCGCCATAACTCTTTGCTAAGTTTTTGGCTTCAACAATAATTTTACCCGGCTGTTTTGATAATGGAAACCGTAGGCGCATAACGGCATTGTCTTCAGAATCTACCTCTATGCGTTCAATTTTATTAAGTTTTTTTATAAGCGATTGGGCCATAGAAGCTTTTGTGGCTTTGGCTCTAAATTTATTGATAAGCTTTTCTGTTTGCTCTATAGATTTGGCTTGGTTTTTTTGGGCTTGTAACTGGTGTGTTCTTATTTCATTTCGCAAAACCAAAAAATTTGAATAATTCTTTTTGTAATCGTAAATTTTACCTAACGATATTTCTATCGTCCTATTGGTTACGGTATCTAAGAACATTTTATCATGAGATACCAACATAATCGCACCGTTAAAATTCTTTAAAAATTGCTCGAGCCAAATAATAGATTCAATGTCTAAATGATTTGTAGGCTCATCTAATAACAAAATGTCGTGATGTTGCATCAGGAGCTTGGCCAATTCTATACGCATACGCCAACCACCCGACAGGGTTTCTGTCTGCTTATCAAAATCGGCACGAGAAAAACCCAGCCCGATAAGGATTTTCTCTGCTTCGCCGTGATAATTATAGCCGCCTTCAATTTCGTATTGATGTTGCAGGTCTGACAAATCGTGCAATAATTTTTGATAATACTCGCTTTCATAATCTGTACGTTCGGCTAATTGAGTATTAATGTTTTCTAACTTTTTCTCTATTTTTTGAATAACTGTATAGGCTGAATGGGCTTCTTGTAAAACAGTTTTACCAAACTTAAAATCTATATCTTGTTTTAAATAGCCGATAGAGATATCTTTATCGTAAGCAATAGAGCCACTTGTATAGGACTGCTGCTTTGAAATAATTTTCAGCAAAGTCGATTTCCCTGCTCCATTTTTCCCTATAAGCCCTACCCTATCACCTGTATCTAAACGAAATGATATGTTTGAAAATAAATCTTCACCTGAAAAGGAAACAGTAATGTTGTAGGCGTTTAACATAAATGTTACACAATAATTATTTTATAATTTTAACTTTGCAAACTTAATTATAATGATTGGTTTTTTTATGTTTAAAAAGGGTTCAAAATTATACAGTATTCTCAACAATAAATGCCCGCGATGTCATACAGGTCATTTTTTTATTTCGTCCAGCCCTTTCAACTTTAAAAGTACCTTAAAAATCTACGAAACATGTGAACATTGTCATCTGAAATATATGATAGAACCCTCATTTTTTTATGGTGCTATGTATATTACCTATGCTTTAACCGTTGCTATTTCGACAATTCTTTTTGCTTTTGGTTATTTATTAGGTTTGTACCTTGTGGTTAATTTAATTCTAATTGGTGTTGTTTTAACCATTTTAAGTCCTTTAAATTTACGCTTATCGCGTCTTATTTACATCAATATTTTTGTGCACTTTGACGCCTCAAAGGCTTAAAGTAATAAGCTGTTTAAAATACTTGCATCAGTCATTAAATAAAAAAACCCTACATAAGCAGGGTTTAAATAAGTTTTTTTAAGATTTAATACTGCCACATATCGAGCTCTCTGTTTCTAATATCTTCTTTTATTCTACGTGACTCTAACACTTGATAAAGGGCATTTCCTTTAATATACTCGGCAATTTCACGATTGTCGTAAACATTTTGTTCTTTATAAATACTGGCACTAAAACGTCTGGCATTAATAATTAAATCGTATGATAAAGGATGTGCGGCATTCTTCGGATTAAATACTTTCATTCTGTAAAGTGTTTCTCTGGCATCAGGAAACCACACCCAAAAAAGTTCAACCAAATTATCTTGGGCATCTTCGCTGTCAATAAAGTTAACATCGGGTGCCACCGGGGCTAAACCTAACAATCTGTACTTAAG
This sequence comes from uncultured Flavobacteriaceae bacterium, assembly GCA_964564475.1. Taxonomy (GTDB): domain Bacteria; phylum Bacteroidota; class Bacteroidia; order Flavobacteriales; family Flavobacteriaceae; genus CG1-02-35-72. The sequence continues at coordinate 17,425 of CAZMBM010000006.1, forward strand.
TTCACCTTGACGTTTGTCGAAATACCAAACACCTTTAATCTTAAATCCCTCTATATCGGCCGATGTAATAGCACGTACATCAATATCTTCTTTAGTGAGCGTTTCGCCGGCATTTAATTTATCAAAACCAACGTTGGTTGTATCGCGTCTTGTCAAGCGTTGTTTAATATCTTTTAGTGACAAACGGTCTTGGAAATAAGAATCGTCATACACATCTACAATTTCTTGTTTACGAATACCTTTCATCAAAGTATCAAACAAAGAACGACGTTTGTTACTAATATTTACCGTATCAATTGGATAGTAATAAGGTAAATTCATTTTCTCGTTTAGATCTATATATTCCCAAACAACCTTTGACCATAAGATATCTCTATCATCTATATACTCATAAGGTAGCGGATGGTCATTGTCTGCCGCTATTTGGGCAGCTGTTTTAACACCAACCTCTTCAGGGAATAAAGCATTTAATAAATTAGCTTGAGCGAAGGCACTCTTAGAGGCTAATAAGACCAAACACAATATCACTATTCTTTTCATCATTATTAATTTTATTAATTAGTTATTTCTATAATAACAGGGGCTATTTTTTTAAGATAATAACCTTCATTACCAACAAGTTTGGCTTTAATGTTTAAAATCATAACATTATCACCACGTCTGGCACGACCCAAAGCGCGTCTTCCGGCTTCGTTGAGTTTTGTACCTCTAATATTAAGAGTGGGCTTACCCGGCACTTTAATACTAAAACTCAAAACTCTTAGATTGAGATCAAAATCAAAATCGGGCAGTGTGGCTCCAATGGTGGCTCTACTTAAACTCGATTTTGGCATTTTTATTACATCGTTACCCAATTCGCCTCGAATTGTCCCTACAGGAGCCGGTATATCTTTAATTCTGAATGTTTTAGAGCTGTTAACACGTTTACCGTCAGAACGGATACCCAATACTTTTATTTCTACGGAACGTCCTTTACCCGGGTTCATCATATAATTTTCTGTGTTTCCTATACGTCTTAAACCAGGGGCATCTGCTTTTAGCTTGTTGTTTGAAATTCCCGGCATTGAAATGGTTATAGGATTGGGCACCCCACGATACACCACATTCATTTTATCGGCTGAAATAACAGCACTGTTAGGCGCCGGCACAACAGCATAAGTCGTTTTTATAGGGATTCGTACAGTAGAATCGCCTTCTTTAAAGAAAAACTCACCTTTTATGGTTCGTGTTCCTATTCTGCCGGCTGGAAAATCAAGTATAACTTGTCCTTTTTGCAAATATTTATCTTTTATTTTTCTGCCGTTAATAACAACCGACTGTGCTTTTAATGTAGGGTCTTTTCTGCCCAAATATATTTTACCTTTAAAGCGTTCGCCCTCAAAAAAGGCTGTTTTATCGGCCACGACAATAGCTTCGTAATTGGTTAAAGATACATCGTTTTCTAACTGCCCTTGCAACATCGCTGTTAAAATATCAGACTCTGTTTCTTTAATATCGGCCTGAATTTGTGTAAAGCGTGTCAACGACGCGATAAGCGGATAGCCCTCAAAATGGTATTTTAACCAACTTTGGGGCACCCCTTCTCTGTCTTTGACCTCTTCGGTTTGAAAACGTTGGTAAACCGTAGGGTTTATAGCCGCATAATCTTTACCTAACACTTTATTTACCTCGTCGCGGTACACCTTCATATGGTCTAAAAATTCTTGTCCTTTTTCGTTTATTTCGCCACCCGTAAAGAAATATTGGTCTAAAATATCAGGGCCATCCATTTTTTCAAAATCAGTAGGATCTTCAATATCTTTAACGAGTTCTTTTTTGAGATTTGTTAAATAGGTATAAAAAGTATCAGACAGTTCTTTAATTTTATCTGCTTTCATTTTTAAAGAGCCATATTTTGCCTGTTGATCTTGGGCTTTGGTGGCTAAACTTTCAAAAGCAACCTTATTTTTTTCAGTCAGTGTGGCATTGCCATCTTCTAACTTAACATTCATATAACCAAAGGCAGAGAGTACTTCTTTAGACATAGTCATGGCCAACATAGCAATGAAAATTAAGTACATTAAGTTAATCATTTTCTGCCTGGGTGATAAATTTCCTTGTGCCATAATTCTTTGTTTTTAGCTTTTAAAATGACTAATTTGAATTTGACATTGCAGAGAGCATTCCGCCATACACACCATTTAACGAAGAAAGATTTGTAGCCAATGACTCCATTTGTTCTTTTAATTTAGACGCATTTTCTACAATAGCTTCATTAATTTCGGCTTGTTTTTCTGATGTTTCTAATTGAAGTTTATATAAATTATTTAATGATTCCATTTGATTAGAAGCAATGGTTAATTGCTCACTGTAATTATTAGTAGCCGCAATAGACTCTACAACGGGAGCGACATTCATACTGGCATCTTGGAAATTCTTAATACTCGCCGTTAAATTACCAACCAATTCGGCATCTAACTTGGCATCAGCTAAAATATCATTGAGTTTTTGAGCCAACATACCTTCGGCATCTTTTGGTACTTGTGATTCCTCTCCTTTTAATTCGGGATACACACGCGACCAATCATAATCGTCATCAACAGGTTCAAAAGCCGATAGAGCAAAGACACCTGCTTCAACAACCATACCTATGGTTAACATAAGACCTCCGGTTATGATGCCAAATTTAAAGTGTAATATTTTAAACAGTGCCCCAATAATCACTACTGAAGCGCCAAGGCCATAGGCCATATTATACATTTGTTTTTTTCTATGTGATTGTGCCATAATAAAATTTTTTAATAAAGGGGGTTTTTATATTACTGATTATTATTTGTTAGTAAGTTTTGTGCCTGTATAATCTTGCACTGTTCTAAAGCCTATATAACTACGCGCAGAATCGGCATACTCGTAATCGCGACTACTTACCTCTAAAAAATAAGCCACATCTTTCCACGAACCACCGCGAATTACTTTACGTTTATTTTCTGGGTCTTGAACATCGGGATTTAGTGTAGAACTAAAATAATAAGATGTTGGATTATACGACGTTTCCGTCCATTCTGATACATTACCAGCCATGTTGTACAAGCCGTAACCGTTTGCATTGTATGAATAAGCTTCTACCGTGTATAAAGCGCCATCGGCTGTATAATCACCCCGCTCGGGTTTGAAATTTGCTAAAAAGCAGCCCTTATCGCTAATGATGTAAGGCCCTCCCCAAGGATACTTAGAATAAGGCAATCCGCCACGAGCGGCATACTCCCATTCTGTCTCGCTCGGTAATCTAAAAAATGGTACTTTATCGCCTATAGCTCCTTTGCGCCTTCCCAACATAAATTTATTCTTTTTAACTGTCCGCCAGTTACAAAAAGCTTTGGCTTGATGCCAATTTACACCCACAACGGGGTATTCGTTATAGGCCTTATGCCAAAAATAATCTTGGTGGATTGGATCGTTATAAGAATAATTAAAATCCTTAACCCAAACGGTCGTATCAGGGTAAACCGTTAGTACTTCTTCTTTAAAAAAGTCTTTACGACGGGCTTTATTATTTTTAGCTGCGGCATTTTTATCGAACCAATAGTAGCGGTATTTTAATTTTTTGACATCCAGTAACCGACGGGCGTCAAAAGAATCTTCAATGGGAATATAAAGTGAATCCATTACTTCGGCGTAATATTGATCGGGAAATTTATCTACTTCCCATTCTAAACTTATATTCCAATTTAAAAACTTACCTTCTGTGGGTGAATTTAAATCACCTAAGCCACCATAATTATTCATCATATACTTGTAATAAGGCGACACCCTGCTGGTATCGATAACCTTAAAGGCATAACGTTGGATACCTATGGCTTTATTTCCTTTTTTAACATCTTCGCCAAAAGCCAATTCTTCGGCAAATAGAGCCAAATTCGTTCTGGCAATAGAATCTCTTACCCAAAACACAAAATCTTTATACTCACTGTTGGTAATTTCTGTATCGTCCATATAAAAGGGTCTCACCGTAGCTGTACGAGACGGTGCGTCATAAGCGCCAATTATATCTTCTACCTCTTTGCCCATTGTAAAACTACCTCCCGGTATAAAGACCATGCCAAACGGTTTTTCAGGTTGCCATTTCTCACCGTATTTCACACCAACCAATTCACCTCTGTCATTTGACCCACAACTATATACGATAAATGCCAGCAGGAGATAACCCAGTATTTTTTTCATATTTTTTCTAATCTGTTTTTTAACTTTCTAAAGTGTAAACCTATTAATTTTTTTTAACTTAAACAATTACTTTGTGTACTTATGCTTACGAAAATACACTTTTTAACTTTGCTTTAAAAATTTAAGTAAAACTAAATCTTTGGTACCCTCTAATTTAATTTCTTATATGCTGATAACCACCTATTTGGGATATTTTGATTGCAAGCTTCTAAATAATCTTGATAGGTACACGGAATTAACGTCGTTTTTTTTGGATTATTGTTTGTAGAAACTTCCATCCACCACCTGTCGCTCTTGTGGCTTTTGTAGAAATTTATATTTTGTTCCTCTAAAGGGACAATATATTTTTTATATTTATTTTTATTTTCGAAGGGATAATCATTTGTTCTGTAGTTCACCCCTTCTATAAAGTACCACACAAGTTGTGCTATAAGTTTAGCCGATTGCAAATCTTTATCAAGTTTGGCATTGTATTCGTAAATACCAAATGACGATACTTTATCACTTAACCCTGCATAACGCACTACAGCACAAGCTTCTACACCTGTAAGCCCATTAGGAGATGCATTGTTATTGGCTTTGGCTTCACTAAACTTAATGGCACCCAAATCAAGACTAACAATATCGGCATCTCTTAAAACGGGTTCGGTAATGGTTATATTTTGAGACACTTCACCTAAACGGTAGGCTTCAAAATAAAGGTTGTCAACCAAGTCTATTTCGTCTTGTGAATTAAAAAATGTTTGATACCCAATGTTGCTGAAATTGAACAAATTATTGGGCTTTTCCATAATTATTTTATGCAGGTATGTTTCAGAAGACAAAGCGTCATCTAATTTTCCCAAGTCAAATTTACTATCTATACTGACTAAATTTACAGCCTGTTCTAAACTGTCGTAGGCGCGGTAATTGGCATAAACCAAATCATTACCGCCACCTAAAATAATAAGAATCACATTTTTTTTGAGCAGATAAGAGGCTATCTCTTTTAGAGCAAAATAGGTATCTAAAATATCATTCCCTTTTTCAATATTTCCCAAATCGACAATTTTTTTGTGCCAATTACCGGGAAACAATTGGTAAAATTCTTTTCTTATTTGTTCTAAATTTTCGCCTGTCCCCAAGTTGTTCAGGGCGTTTCTGTCTTCGTCAATACCAATTATTACAATTTCACCGCCACTAATATCAGGTATGCCTTTTTCTTTAGTATGTATCTTTAAGGTATGCCCCAAACTCAACTCAGGATGCAAAACTAAGTGGGCAAGTGCAACGGTACTAACGGGTTTTAGGTAGTCTGAAAACATTTTTTAAGCTTATTTTTTAGCTTTTTTCTTTGCCTTGGTTTTCTTTTTTGGGGCTTTTTTTTCGATGATTGATTTTACCTCATCTAAGGTAAGTTTTGTGGCATCAACTGTTTTGGGTAATTCAATTTTTATTTTTCCTTTTATGATATTAGAGCGTCCCCAACGGGCCTTTTCTACTTTTATACCTTCTGCTTCCCAATTGTGAATTACCTTCTCTATATCTTTGCGCTTTTTATCTTCAATTAATGTTTCTATATCTTCTTGAGATAAATTATCAAAATCGTATTTTTTATTGACATTTATAAACATGCCATTCCACTTAATAAAGGGGCCAAATCTTCCCACACCCTTTTGTACAGGCAAGTCTTCATAAAAGGTAATAGGAGCATCGGCTTTTTGTTTGTCTTTTATGAGTTCTATGGCTCTATCTAAATCTACATTCATAGGGTTTTCTCCTCTGGGTAACGATACAAACATTTTGCCAAAACGGATGTAGGGTCCAAACCTGCCATTCGACACAATTACTTCATTTCCTTCATATTCACCCAATGTTTTTGGCAATTGAAATAAATCCATCGCCTCTTCAAAACTGACATTACTCAAAGTTTGATCTCCTTGTAAACTGGCAAACTTTGGTTTTTCTTCATCGGTAGCTTCCCCTATTTGAATCATGGCTCCAAAACGTCCCAGTTTGGCATATACATTTTTACCGGAATTAGGGTCAACCCCCAAGAGACGTTCTCCTTTTGCCCTTTCGGCATTGGCTGCAACATCTTCAACAATAGGGTGAAAATCTTTATAAAACGATTTTAACATGTCGGTCCAATCTTTTTTACCTTCGGCAATGGCATCGAACTCACGTTCAACATTGGCTGTAAAGTTATAATCTAAAATATTTGTAAAATGTTCTACCAAAAAGGCATTCACAACTTTACCTATATCTGTTGGAATGAGTTTTCCTTTATCTGAACCTACTTTTTCTGTCAAGTTTTTTGTCGTAATCACGTCATTTTTTAATATGAGTTGTTTTAGACTGCGTTCAGTTCCTTCTACACTGCCTTTCTCCACATAACCTCTGCGTTGGATGGTAGATATTGTTGGGGCATAGGTTGACGGACGTCCAATGCCTAATTCTTCCAGGTGCTTAACCAACGAAGCCTCAGTATAGCGATAAGGGGCTTTTGTATATCGTTCTGTGGCCGATATAAAAGTATTTTTTAAACTCTCGTCAAGACTTAAAGCCGGTAACATGCCTGCCTGATCTTCTTCATCAAAATCGGTTCCTTCTAAATAAACCTTTA
>CAZMBM010000006.1:24329-34757 GCA_964564475.1 uncultured Flavobacteriaceae bacterium
AACATGCCTGCCTGATCTTCTTCATCAAAATCGGTTCCTTCTAAATAAACCTTTAAAAAACCGTCAAATTTTATGACTTCGCCATTGGCTGTAAATTGTTTATCTGAATTTGAATGGCTTATTTTAACCTGTGTACGCTCTAATAAGGCATCGCTCATTTGCGAAGCAATCGTTCGTTTCCAGATTAAGGCATACAATCTGTCTTGATCAAAATCAACCGAAACTTGTTGCATGTTCAAATTGGTAGGACGTATGGCTTCGTGGGCTTCTTGAGCCCCTTTTGCCTTTGTTTTAAAAACGCGAAGTTTACTGTATTCTGCCCCGTAGTTCTTGGTGATAGCCTCTGCCGCAGCATTTTTGGCATCATCAGACAAATTTAAACTATCGGTACGCATATAGGTTATTAAACCTGCTTCGTATAATTTTTGCGCCATTAACATCGTTTTGGCGACAGGAAATCCTAATTTTCGAGAGGCTTCTTGTTGTAAAGTTGAGGTAGTAAAAGGTGGCGCCGGCGATTTTTTGGCAGGCTTGGTTTGTAAATCTGCTACCTTAAATTGTGCTCCTGTACTTTTCTTTAAAAACGTTTCTGCTTCTTCTAATGTCCTAAAGTTAGTCGGTAATTTGGCTTTAAATTTTTGCCCTTTTTGGCTTAAAAATTCAGCATCTACACGATATGACACAACCGGTACAAAATTATCTATGGCCTCTTCGCGCTCAACAATTAATCGTACGGCTACAGATTGCACCCGACCGGCAGAAAGACCTCCTTTAACTTTACGCCACAAAACAGGCGACAATTCATAACCCACCAACCTGTCTAAAACACGACGGGCTTGTTGGGCATTTACCAAATTATAATTAATACCTCTCGGATTTTCAACAGCTTTTAAAATAGCCGATTTGGTAATTTCATGAAAAACAATCCGCTTGGTTTTCTCTTTATCTAATTTTAATTGTGTAAAAAGATGCCAAGCAATGGCTTCCCCCTCACGATCTTCATCACTTGCCAACCAAACCGTTTCGGCATTTTTCGCCAAATCTTTTAGCTTTTTTACAACGGCCTTTTTATCGGATGACACGCGGTATTTGGGTTTAAAATCACCCGCTATGTCTATGCCTATTTCTTTTGAGGGAAGATCGGCAATATGTCCGAAACTCGACGCTACTTGAAATTTCTTTCCTAAATATTTTTCTATGGTTTTGGCTTTCGCCGGAGACTCTACAATAACTAAATTCTTCGCCATTCTTTCGTTTTAATGATTTTGCAAAAGTATGTAGATTTTTTTTATATCAAATTTTATGACCAACTTTTTAATATTTTTTTTAACTTAGCAGTTGCCCTCCTAATTAATTTTCAATGTTATGCGAAAAATTTTTGTCACTCTTCTATTAAGCAGTTTTTTTATTAATGCTTTTTCTCAAACCTACATACCCATGCTCGAAAATGGCAAAATTTGGAATATGACATACGAGACTTGGACGGTGGGCATTCCAAACAGTACCGTTACCACAAATTACGGTTATTTTATTGATGGCACAACTGCTTTTAACAGCATAACATACTATATACTAAGAGATTCACGCAATACCGATGTGTATTATTTAAGGGAAGATATTGCCAACAAAAAAGTTTACCTTTACGATACCGCCGGCAATACCGAAAAACTATTGTACGATTTTAATGTCCAAGTGGGCGATGTTTTTAATGCCGCTAAACTAAACCCCACACTTACCGCTGCCGATAGAACGGTTGTGGCCATCGGTAACGAGGTGAAATTTGGTATTAACACAAAGGTTTACACACTTGCCAGCGGAAACAACAGCAATTGTTTAAAAGTTTACGAAGGCATAGGCTTTTCGCCCGAAGGTTTGATAGACGACCCCATTTGGTGTGAACCATTCGACCCCAGTTACAGGTACACCTTAACAAGTATGAATCAGACCTTGGCTGTTGACACATATTCTTCAAAAAGCACCTTTTTTGCTTTTTACGATACTGCTACCCAACAACTCAAACTAAACAAATCCGAGGTACTGTTTAATATTAAAATCTACTCTGTTTTAGGACAAAAAGTTTTAGATACGCCCATCAAGTCTGTTTTAAATGTGTCACAACTCAAAAAAGGCCTTTATTTTTATAAACTCAGTTCAAATAACGCCCAACAAAAGGGCGCGTTTTTGGTTTACTAAAAACTGTCCAAGTCAGATTTTGTACCTAAAGGCACAAGGTTTTCCAATTATTTTATGTTAGCTATATGTCGTCCCTAGCGGGACAAGCAATACCCCAAACCATTTATTTAGGAGGAAAAAGAATAATCAAAATAATTATTGCTATAATTATAACTATTGTCATAAGTACAGTTGAACAGCCAAAATTTAAGGTTTGAAGAAATGAGCCTGTTTCTTTGGTTCAACAGGATCAACAAATTTATTATTAATTGGACAAGCATATTTAGGGCATTTCTCAGCTCTATCCGATACTTTAGTTCCACATTCGGGACAATTAATGAGTGCCATAGTATGTAAATTTATTTCATCAGTTATATTACATAACAAATATAACCATTTACTTACTAATAGTTTATAAAAATACAGTTTAAACAAAACCCATCGTCAGTTCGAGTGATTCCGATTATCCTGATGGGCTATCGGGATAATCGGAATCACTCGAGAACAGGTAACACAACTGCAAATAAGTTCTCGATACACCCTGAAACAAGTTCAGAGCACTCGAACTGACGGAGAATGATTACTATATTGTCTATACGCCCTTTTTAACAAAATTTTTACCTGCCAATATGTCATATTTTTACACAATTGGTTGTATCTTTGCACAAATTTGAAAAATGGCGACAGAAAACATTATTGAAGAAAAAAAACAAGGGCAAGCCTTGATTACCGATATAAAAACCCAAAATACCAAAAAACTTTTTATAGAAAGTTACGGCTGTCAGATGAATTTAAACGACAGCGAAATTGTAGCCGCTATCCTTTCAGATGCCGGCTTTAACACCACACCGCACCTGGAAGAAGCCGATTTGGTTTTGGTAAACACCTGCTCTATCCGCGAAAAAGCCGAGCAAACCGTCCGCAAGCGTCTCGAAAAATACAATGCTATTAAAAAGATAAACCCCACTATGAAAGTAGGTGTTTTAGGTTGTATGGCCGAGCGCTTAAAACATCAATTTTTAGAAGAAGAGAAAATTGTCGATTTGGTTGTGGGCCCCGATGCGTATCGCGATTTACCCAATTTAATAGAGGAAATTGAAGCTGGCAGAGAGGCTGTAAACGTCATTCTCTCTAAAGAAGAAACCTATGCCGACGTATCGCCCGTACGTTTAAATACCAATGGGGTTTCGGCATTTGTATCTATAACCCGCGGTTGCGATAATATGTGTACTTTTTGCGTAGTGCCTTTTACACGAGGACGCGAACGCAGTCGTGATCCACAGAGTATCCTTAAAGAAATTCAAGAACTGGCCGATAAAAATTTTAAAGAAGTTACCTTGCTCGGTCAAAATGTTGACAGTTATTTGTGGTATGGTGGCGGACTCAAAAAAGATTTTAAAAAAGCCGGAGACATGGCCCAAGCCACGGCGGTAGATTTTGCCCAATTACTCGATTTATGTGCTACTAATTTTCCTGATATGCGCATTCGGTTTTCAACATCTAATCCGCAAGATATGCATATTGACGTATTGCATACTATGGCCAAACACAACAATATATGCAAATACATCCACTTACCCGTACAATCGGGTAGTACGGCAGTACTCAAGCGGATGAATAGGCAACACACCCGCGAAGAATATATAACGCTTATAGACAATATCAGAACGATTTTACCCGAATGTGCCATTTCGCAAGATATGATTGCCGGTTTTTGCGGTGAAACCGAAGCAGAACACTTAGAAACTTTAAGTTTAATGGAATACGTTAAATACGATTTCGGTTTTATGTTTGCCTACTCAGAGCGTCCCGGAACCTTAGCCGCTAAAAAGATGGCAGACGACGTCCCTCAAGAAATCAAAAAACGTCGTTTAAACGAGATTATTCAACTACAACAAAAACACGGACTCTTCCGTATGCAACAATTCATCGGGCAAACCGTAGAAGTTTTGATAGAAGGCCATTCTAAAAAATCGGACGCCCATTGGATGGGAAGAAACTCTCAAAATGCTGTGGTTGTTTTCCCTAAAACAGGTGACGAAAAAATTGGTGATTTTGTAAATGTAACAGTAGGAAATTGTACATCGGCAACTTTAATAGGCACTAAAAAATAACGACATGGAAAATTCATTACAAGCCATAAAACAACGTTTTGGAATCATCGGTAACGATTTACAACTCAATCGTGCAATAGAAAAAGCCATGCGGGTAGCTCCCACAAATATTTCGGTTTTGGTAACCGGCGAAAGTGGTGTGGGTAAAGAAAATATTCCCAAAATTATTCATCAATTATCACACCGCAAACACGCCAATTATATCGCCGTAAACTGTGGTGCCATACCCGAAGGCACCATAGACAGTGAACTTTTTGGCCATGAAAAAGGTTCGTTTACAGGTGCTACACAAACCCGAAAAGGGTATTTTGAAGTAGCCGATGGCGGTACTATTTTTTTAGATGAAGTAGGCGAATTACCTTTAACCACCCAAGTACGTTTATTGCGTGTTTTAGAAAACGGCGAATTTATCAAAGTAGGTTCGTCAAAAGTGCAAAAAACCGATGTGCGGATTGTGGCAGCGTCTAATATAAATATGTCCGAGGCCATCCAAAAAAGTAAATTTAGAGAAGATTTGTACTACAGGCTTAGCACTATTGAAATACACTTACCTCCATTGAGAGAACGTAAATCTGACATCCATTTACTCTTTAGAAAATTTGCTTCAGATTTTGCGCAAAAATACCGCATGCCTACTTTAAGATTAGAACCCGATGCGGTGATACTTTTAGAAAATTACAATTGGCCCGGTAACATCAGACAACTGCGTAATATAGCCGAACAAATATCTGTAATAGAACAAAACAGAACTGTAAACAGCACGCTTTTAAAACAATATTTACCCAATCAAAATCACAATTTACCTGCTATTGTGGGCGAAAAACTTAATGACAGTGACTTTGCAAACGAACGAGAAATTTTATACAAGGTTCTTTTTGATATGCGTCATGACTTAAACGACCTTAAAAAATTAACTTTAAGTCTTTTAAAAAATGACGACAACAAATCTGAAATAAAAGAGAATGCACAACTCATCAATAAACTGTACGGCAATAAAAACAACGAAAATACAGAAACATCCGTAGAAATTATATCTGCTAAAAAGAGTGATGATTTTGCCCATGCCGATTTTAACGATGTAGAAACCATTGAACCCACTCAATCGTTACAAGACAAGGAAATTGAAATGATTAAACAGGCTTTAGAACGACATAAAGGAAAACGTAAATTAGCCGCACAAGAATTAGGGATTTCTGAGCGTACCCTTTACAGAAAAATTAAACAATTTGATTTATAAACCCATATCATAAATATAATTACCTTTGAAATCCTAAAAGGTAAAAGCTTGTAAAATATGATTTCTAAAATAAAACACCTTCTATTTATTGCTGTACTCTCAGTTTTAATCTTAGCTTTTACCCAAAGTTGTGGGGCTTATTCATTTACAGGCGGAAGCACAGGCGACGCCAAAACTATTCAGATAGATTATTTTCCAAATAATGCCCAGTTAATAGAACCCCGCCTTAGTCAAGACTTTACAGTAGCTCTGCAGGATTTATTTATTAGACTAACCAATTTACAATTGGTAAAAAGCAACGGCGATTTACAATTTGAGGGTGAAATAACAAAATACCTCATTGAGCCGATGACGGCTACAGCCCAGCAAACTGCCGCACAAAACAGATTGACAATTGCTGTAAACGTAAGGTTTTTTAACAGATATAAAGAAGAAGATAATTTTGAACAAACCTTCAGTTTTTACTATGATTATGACGCCAACGCCCAATTGACAGGGACGGTTTTAGAAGATGCTTTTAAAATTATTTTTGAACGTATAACACTCGATATTTTTAATGCTTCTGTAGCCAAATGGTAAATTATGACTTCTGTAGAATTTAATGACATATTGGTTAATCCGAATCAAATTGATACGGCCTCGGTCAATAAAATAGAAGATATTATAGAGACATATCCTTTTTTCCAAACGGCACATATACTCCATTTAAAAGGTCTTCAAAAACAAAATAGTTTTAAATTTAACACTCATCTTAAAAAAACAGCGGCTTATTGCACAGACCGTACGGTTTTGTTTGATTTTATAGTCTCAAAAAAATCTGATGACAATTTAGAGACAAAAAAAATAGACTTGGGTGGCATTACAAAGCTTCATAAAGACATTGGTAAGCCTTCTAAAAACACCTTAAAGGTAGTTGCTGAAACTTTAAATATCGGCAAGCCTATCTCTTTTTCAAAAGAAGAAAAGCACTCGTTTGATGAATGGTTACAGCTAGAAAGTTTTAAACCCATAGAAAGAAAAACACCCGTCGAAAAGTTTGATTTAATCGAAAACTTTATAAAATCTAACCCCAAAATAAAACCTGTAAAAAAGGTCTCTAAAAGTTTTGAAATATCAGCCAGTATTCAAGAAAATCCGGCTATTATGACCGAGACGCTGGCCAAGGTATATTTAGAACAAAAAAAATACGATAAAGCCCTTCAAGCTTATAAGATATTAAGTTTGAAATATCCGGAAAAAAGTAGTTTCTTTGCAGACCGAATAAAAGCAATAAAATTTTTACAGAAACATAATATTCAAAAATCATGACTTATACCATTTTTTTAGTCTTAATAATCATTGTGGCAGCGTTGCTCGTTTTAATAATAATGGTTCAAAATCCTAAAGGTGGCGGCTTATCTTCTTCTTTTGGCGGTGGCGGTACTCAGGCACTTGGAGGCGTTCAAAACACAACCAATTTTTTAGACAAAAGCACCTGGTACTTAGCCTTGATATTGTTAGTCCTTATTTTACTTTCCAACTTTGCCATTAAAAAAGGGGGCAGTAATATCAGTTCTCAGGTTGAACAAAAACTGGAAAATACAGAATTTCCGCAACAAGACAAAAAACTAGCAGACCCCATCAACACAACACCAACTAAAACGGCTCCCGTTAAAAAAGAAAACTAGCACTTTTTGTCTCAAAAAAATACTAAAAATGCCTATGTGAAATGACACGTTGGCATTTTTTTTTACGCAATGGCAGAAAATTAGTTTTGGCATAATTTCTGACTATTAGTAGGGAAATTAACTTAAAAAATATACATCAATGAGTAAATTAAGCATTAAACCATTGGCAGACAGAGTTGTTATTGAACCTCAAGCTGCAGAGACTAAAACGGCTTCCGGTATTATCATACCAGATTCAGCTAAAGAAAAACCTCAACAAGGAAAAGTTGTTGCTGTAGGCAACGGCACCAAAGACGAGCCTTTAACTGTTAAAGTTGGCGATAAGGTCCTTTATGGAAAATATGCGGGTACCGAGCTAAAACTAGAAGGTAACGATTATCTTATCATGAGAGAAAGCGATATTTTTGCAATTCTTTAAAAACTAAATCAAACTCAAAAAATAAAACTATACATTATGGCAAAAGATATAAAATTTGACATCGAATCACGTGATGGATTAAAACGTGGTGTTGACGCCTTAGCTAATGCAGTTAAGGTAACACTTGGCCCAAAAGGCAGAAATGTAATTATCGGTAAAGCTTTTGGCGGCCCTCAAATAACAAAAGATGGTGTTACCGTAGCCAAAGAAATTGAATTAGAGGATGCCCTCGAAAATATGGGCGCTCAAATGGTAAAAGAAGTGGCTTCTAAAACCAATGATTTGGCGGGCGACGGTACAACTACTGCTACCGTTTTAGCACAAGCTATTGTTAAAGAAGGCTTAAAAAATGTGGCCGCCGGTGCTAATCCTATGGATTTAAAACGCGGTATTGACAAATCTGTTGCCGCTATTGTTGCCGACCTTAAAGAACAATCTCAAGAAGTAGGTAGCAAATTTGACAAAATAAAACAAGTGGCTTCTATTTCTGCCAATAATGACAATTCTGTTGGCGATTTAATTGCCGAAGCTTTTGCCAAAGTGGGCAAAGAAGGCGTCATTACAGTAGAGGAAGCCAAAGGTATGGAAACCTATGTTGATATTGTAGAAGGTATGCAATTTGACCGTGGTTACTTATCGCCTTACTTTGTAACCGACTCTGAAAAAATGATAGCCGATTTAGAAAATCCTTATATTTTATTGTACGATAAAAAAATATCGACAATGAAAGATTTGTTGCCTGTTTTAGAACCGGTAGCCCAATCGGGTAAGCCCCTATTAATTATTGCCGAAGACCTTGATGGCGAAGCCTTAGCCACATTGGTTGTAAATAAATTACGCGGTGCGCTTAAAATTGCCGCCGTAAAAGCACCCGGTTTTGGCGACCGTAGAAAAGCAATGCTAGAAGATATTGCCATTTTAACAGGCGGTACTGTTGTATCTGAAGAACGCGGTTTTACCCTAGAAAACACTACTATTGAGATGTTGGGTACAGCCGAACGTGTTACCATAGATAAAGACAATACTACAGTTGTAAACGGTGCCGGCAAAGCCGAGGATATTAAAGCCCGTGTGAACCAAATTAAAGCCCAAATAGAAACCACAACATCCGATTACGATAAGGAAAAATTACAAGAACGCTTGGCTAAATTGGCCGGTGGTGTGGCTGTACTATATGTGGGAGCCCCCAGCGAAGTTGAAATGAAAGAGAAGAAAGACCGCGTTGACGATGCTTTACACGCTACAAGAGCAGCCATAGAAGAAGGTATTGTGGCCGGTGGCGGTGTTGCATTACTTAGATCTGCTCTGGCTTTAAACAATCTAAAAACAGTTAATAATGACGAAGCTACAGGTGTTCAAATTCTAAAACGCGCCGTAGAAGAGCCATTACGTCAAATAGTTGAAAATGCCGGTGCCGAAGGGTCTGTGGTTGTTTCTAAAGTTAACGAAGGTAAAAAAGATTTTGGTTTCAATGCCAAAACCGATGAGTATGTAAATATGTTTAAAGCCGGAATTATAGATCCGACTAAAGTGACCAGAATTGCTTTAGAAAACGCTGCCTCTGTAGCCGGTATGATATTAACAACCGAATGTGCTCTAGTGGATATTAAAGAAGAAGCGCCAGCCGGTGGCGGTATGCCTCCTATGGGTGGCGGCGGTATGCCCGGTATGATGTAATAATATAATCTTATTGTCATATCGAGCAAATCTGCTTTGCAGAAATAGTCTAAATAGAGAATGACATAAAACAAAAATCCGCATTGAATTTTTCAATGCGGATTTTTTTATGTTTTAAAGACGGTTTTTTCACTTAATTATTCTCTTGATACTGCCACAAGTGAGCATCTTACTGCCAAAATAAGGGTTTTTAATAGCGGCATCTGTACTCAACCAATAGCCTCCCTTAAAATCGTCGGCCATTGGGCAATATTGAATCATTACTCTTTTATTGATGCCAAAATTTTCGACCAAACGTATCATAGCATTAGAAATCTCTAAAAATGTGATGCGTTGTTGAGTCAACGTTTTACTTTTCGCAAGTTGGTTTAGTTGCACCTTTATTAAGGACTTTTCAGTCCTCCAGACTTTCTGCGATTCCTGTTTTTTAAGTAATGACATGTGTAGCTTGTCTAAACTTGTTAAAACACTGTTTGCAGTTGTCTTAGCCAAAATAGAATCTGAGGCTACCAAAGCATCTTTTAATCTGTTATAAGCGTCGTAAACAGCCGTTATCTGTGTTTTAAAAACAGCATCTACTTCTTTTATTTTAGGCGTCACTTCTACTACAGATTTTACGACAGGTTTGGCCTCTTTTACTTTGGGTGTTTGTTGTTTGTTTTGGCAACTAAAAAAAACTGAGACAAATCCCAGTATGACAAAATTTAAAATATTTTTCATCTTTTCTTTCTGTTTTAAAGAGTAAAGATAAAAAAACCACCCGAAGGTGGTTTTCAACTTCTAACAAAATATAAAAACATCAATTAGCTGATTTCATAAATTCGGCAATTTTATCGGCATCTTTAACGGTAAAACCGGCTACTTTTTGCATATGATTTACTATAGCTGTCCATTCTTCATCATTATATGCTTTTGGTGAAGGTATGTTATGGCATCTTATACAGTTTGTACCCCACAATTGGGCACCTGATTGAGAGGCTGCTGATTCGCTACTCGTACAACTTGAAAGATTTATGGCTACGAGTACCCCTACGACTACCATTCCTATTAATCCTATTAATTTTTTCATTTTCTTAAAATTTTAATTTATTTAAATTATAAACCCATTACAAAAGTAAATCCAAATGCATTGGCATCATTATT
>CAZMBM010000007.1:0-3523 GCA_964564475.1 uncultured Flavobacteriaceae bacterium
CAATATCTAAAATATCACCAACCTTAACCGATTGTTCAAAGAGCAGTATTATTCCCGATAAAACATCGTTAAATGTTTGCTGTAAACCCAAGCCAACCCCCACCAATAAAGCAGCAGAGCCGGCTAACAATAGCGTTACTTTTATCCCAATAGCCTCAAGCATTAAAGCCAATGCCAGTACCCAAACCATATATTTTATAAGTTGAAATAAGGAAAAAAGACTGCCGCTATCTAATTTATTAAACTTCCCCTTACGATTTAAGGCCTTTTTAACAAGCCATAAAAATAGTCTTGTAACAATAAAAATGATAAAAACACTTACCAACTCAAAAACGGTTAAAGAATGTCCTGAAAATTGAAATATCTTAAATTCTAAAATGGTTTTGAGCGCTTCCATAAGTCGGTTTGGTTTGTGTTAGTTTTCTATTTAAAATTTGGTTTCCGTTTTTCTAAAAAAGCCGTAGTACCTTCCACAAAATCGGGCGTCCCAAAACAGTTGCCAAATTGTTTAATCTCCTCGTCAAACCCGTTAATATCTTTGTTATAATTGGCATTTACTGCTTTAATGGCTGCTGCAATAGCTGTAGATGAATTTCTAGAAATCCTACTTGCTAATTTTTCACAAAAAGGCAACAATTCTTCAGGCGTTACAACATAATTTACCAAACCGTATTTTAAGGCCTCACCGGCTGTTATCATAGCAGCACTCATAATCATTTCCATTGCTTTTCCCCGCCCCACCAATTGCGCCAAACGCTGTGTGCCACCATAACCGGGAATAACTCCTAAAGAAACTTCGGGTAAACCCATTTTAGCGTTATCCGATGCCACTCTAAAATGGCAAGCCATAGCCAATTCTAAACCGCCACCCAAAGCAAAGCCGTTTACAGCGGCTATAACAGGTGTTTTTAAATTTTGTATCAGGTTAAAAACCAATTCCTGCCCTTTTCTAGCCAAATCAGCACCTTGCGCCGTATCGTAATTTGAAAATTCAGAAATGTCGGCGCCGGCTACAAAAGCTTTTTCGCCGGCACCTGTTAAAATTATCACACGAATAGAATTATTGGTTTGAGCATCTACAAAAGCTTCGTGTAATTCTTCTAAAGTAGCTTTATTTAAAGCATTTAGCTTTTTTGGTCTGTTAATGGTAATTGTGGCTATGACCCCGTTTTGTTCTAATAAAATATTTTGGTATGACATTTTTTATATGTTTTGAAATTTTATTTGGGTAATGTTACGGTAAACTCTGTCCCTTCGCCTTCAACCGAAGTAAAAGTAATGGTTCCTTTATATGTTTCGATAATTTTCTTAACAATGGGTAGGCCTAAGCCCATGCCACTGCTCTTAGTTGTAAATTTGGGCTCAAAAACCTTGGCTATATTTTCGGAAGTGATGCCTTTTCCGTTATCTTTTACCTTAATAAACACGTATTTCTGAGTCTGACTAACGCTTACAATTATCTGTGGTTTTTTTAAATGTTGACTGGCTTGAATGGCATTTTTAACCAAATTGGTTATGATTCTTATGAGTTGTGTTTTATCAAAATGCAGTGAAATATTACTTCTAGAAGGTTTAAAAGTTATAAAATCTTCTGTAAATATCTCAAGAGCACTTTTTATAACCGCTACTGCATTTAACGATTCACTTTTGCCAACAGGCATTTTGGCAAAACTCGAAAAAGCTGTGGCTACAGCTGTCATGGTGTCAATTTGCTCGATAAGGCTGTTACAGAATTCGTTTAATTTTTTCTTATAATCTGGTTTAGTGGGGTCAAAATGTTGTTGAAAACTCTGAACGGTAAGACGCATAGGCGTCAATGGGTTTTTAATTTCGTGCGCCACTTGTTTGGCCATTTCGCGCCATGCTTCTTCGCGCTCGCTTTGGGCCAATTTTACAGCGGATTCTTCGAGCTCGTCAATCATGGCATTGTAAGCATTTACCAGAGTAAATATCTCTTTACTTGGTTTTTTAAGCTCTATCTTTTTATTCCTTTTACCTATGTCAGTAAGTCTTATTTTATCACTTACGGTTTTTAAAGATCTGGTAATATAACTCGAAATTAGGTAGGCCACACTAATTGCTATTATAAAAAGTAAAATATAAACAGCTAACAATCTCGTTAAAAACTCTTCTAATTCATTCTCCGAATCGGTATTAATGTTGAGATATGGAATATGAATAATCGCGACGGGTTCATTGACCCGATTGTGAACATAAAAAAACAAATCTTGTATTTTAACAGCATTATCATCTATAATATTAACTACCCTATGTGAAGGATTTTTAGCTAATTTTTGCAGGACTTCTTTCGGAATACTTCTGTATCGCAAATATTGAAGCCCTTTTACAGACGATACGATAAGACTGCCGTCTAAATGGTAAAAATGGATTTTTGAATTGTGAATTTCGGCTATTTCACCCACCTTATTCATCAATATAGAGTCAATACTTTCTTTATTTGGAAGAACCTTCACGTTTTTAAGAACATATGAAATTTCCATTTTTATAGACCGCTCTTTACGTTGCAAACGCTTCACATGATAGTCGAACGACTGTTCTCTGTATTGATAAACTGTAACTGCTGCAATAAGAACAGAGGCCATAACAACCAATAAGGTCATAGCTAGAAATATACGGGTTCTTAATGAAAATTTTCTACGCAACATTTTTTTATTTATCGGATAAAGATACCAAATATCATGCCTAATTTAAAACTAAGTATTTCTTATTTTTCTAATAAAATTCGGAATCGTATTAATATCTTTTTCTGATAAGTACTTGATAAAAGCCGAGCCTATAATAGCCCCTTTAGCATATTGTGTGGCTTGGGAAAATGTTTTAGGATTGGAGATACCAAAACCAACTATTTTCAGATTATCTAAATTCATAGCGGCCATGCGTTTAAAATACGCGGTTTGATTGGCATCAAAACTGTCGCGACTTCCTGTTGTACCAGCACTGCTGACCATATAAATAAAACCTTTTGATAGACTATCAATGTACCTAACACGCGCATCTGTGGTTTGCGGCGTGATTAAAAAGATGTTTATCAAACCATATTTTTCAAAGGTTTCTTTGTATAATTCTTCGTATTCTCTTACGGGTAAATCGGGAATTATAAGACCATCAATACCCACATCAGCACAAGCTTTACAAAAAGCTTCAACACCAAATTGCAGAATCGGATTTAAATAGCCCATCAAAATAAGGGGTATATTTATTTCTTTACGGATGTCTTTGAGTTGTGTGAATAAAATTTTGGTCGTCATACCGTTTTTTAAGGCCACACTGCCACTGTTCTGGATGGTCGGCCCATCGGCCAAAGGATCCGAAAAAGGCATACCAATTTCTACCATATCTACTCCCGATTTCTGTAGGGCTTTTAAAATACTTACCGTGTCATTTAATTGAGGATAACCCGCTGTAAAATAAATAGATAACAGCTTTTTATCTGATTGAAGTTTTTTGTTAATTCTGTTCATAATTTTAATTATAACCCTGAACTTGTTTCAGGGTCTTGTTT